>CAZFKF010000354.1:0-5841 GCA_964518805.1 uncultured Planctomycetaceae bacterium
GGTCCGCGCCACGTCGTTGGCTGCCGTGCGGTGGTAGTAGCACCCGGGCAACTTCCTCTGATTGAGCTCGACCAGTTCTCCCGTGGCTGTGGCTTCCCGCGTGAGGGCTTCCTTTTCCTCTTCCGACCCATCGATCCAGACGATTTTGTTTGGCTCGCACAATCGGGCCATTTCTTCTACCCACTCATGCAGTTCGCGGTGCTGCGTCACGGCCATGGTCGAGGCTCCCGATACGTTGTCGTATTTCCGCGCAAAGTGCGCAGTCGTGCAAGCAATGGACAATCTTGCGATCAAATCGTTCGCGCCACCCGAGCCGAGGGGCACGCCCGGTTTCAGGCACTTGGGTGGGACGTAGCCGCCAGTAGAGGCTGCATCATCGGCGAAGAACCGACCTCCACTGGCCGGCACACGTCAGACGCCTTCGAGCATTTCTCGCGGGGCACCGGGGTGCCCGCCATCCTGAGGCTACAGCCTTACCATTGTCGGCCTCACCGCGGCATTGGCAAGGGGGGCAGAGCGCCTGGCAACCTTAACCCCATCGGGAGCATCCATGGAGCCCTATTGCAAGGGGCCGAGAGAAGATTTGCTGGTCGGCACCTCAACGCTGGCTTTCGCATCCGCTAGACGCTAATCTGCTCCTAGGAGGAGCATCTGTGCCGAACCACTGCGTGGATTTGTCGGTAGTCATACCCGCTTACAACGAATCACGTCGCCTTCCCCCCTATTTAGCCGAGGTCCGCAGTTGCCTTGAGTTGCGATATGGGAATCGCTTGGAGGTGATTGTGGTCGACGACGGGAGCCGGGATTCGCTGGAGCAGGCCCTGAGCCAAGCCGTCGCCGAGTGGCCGAGCTTTCGCTTCCTGCGTCACGCGGAGAACCAGGGAAAGGGGGCTGCGGTACGCACCGGGGTGCTTGCGGCTCGCGGCGAGCTCGTGCTCTTCGCCGACGCCGACGGGGCGACGCCCATCGAGGAAGAGCATCGGCTGGCCGAGGCGATCCGCGGCGGGGCTGACATCGCCATCGGGTCGCGGCTTGCGACCGGATTGGGGGTGCGGCGGTCGCGGCGGTGGGCCCGCGGCCTTGCAGGAAGGCTCTTCGCGGTCGTTGCGAGGGGGCTTGTGGGCCTCTCCATTCGGGACACGCAGTGCGGGTTCAAGATGTTCCGCGCCGCGGCGGCCCAGCGACTCTTCGCCATGGTTTGCGAGCCGCGCTACCTCTTCGATCTGGAGGTGTTGGCGTTGGCCTCGCGACTCGGCTACACGATTGCCGAAGTGCCGATCAGTTGGACGGAGATTCCCGGCGGCCACCTCAGCCTGGCCCGCGAATTGCCCAAGGTGGTCTGCGGCCTTTGGCGGCTGCGCCAACGACTGCGCGAGGCCTGAATCTGTTCACGCAATTCTCGGCACGGACTCCATCGCCAGGGCCGGCGGGCCGCGTTCCGATCGTTCACACTCGTCGGCGCTTGTTTTGTGCCTCGAATGGCTTGCATGCCGTTGCCGGACCGCGTGTCGCCGAAAAGCCACAGAAAAGCTGTCAACCCACGAGCCGGTTGAGTACAATGGCACCCGCAACCGGCCCGGATTCTGGATTTGCTGGGGAGCGTCACATGGAGAATCGGTCCTATCTTCTTCGCAGCACGGTGATTGCAGCCTTGGGCGGCCTGCTGTTCGGGTTCGACGCCAGCGTGATCAACGGCACCACCCGGGCGCTGGAGGCGACGTTCCAACTGAGCAAGCTTTCGCTCGGTTTCACAGTCGCCAGTGCCTTGATTGGGACGATTCTGGGCGCGATCGTGGTCGGGCGTCCGGCCGACCGTTTCGGGCGACGTGCGGTGCTGATCTGGGTTGCCGTGTTGTACTTCGTTTCTGCGGTCGGCAGCGCGTTTCCCTGGGACTGGTATTCCCTCTTGTTCTTTCGATTCATCGGCGGGATTGGGATCGGCGGCGCGTCGGTGGTTTCGCCGATGTATATCGCGGAGATTTCGCCCGCCCGAATCCGCGGGCGTCTGGTGGCCGTCACTCAGTTCAACATCGTTTTCGGCATCCTGCTGGCCTTCATGTCGAATTACGTGATCGGCCGGTGCGAGTTGGGCGACGCGGAGTGGCGATGGATGTTCGGTGTGGAGGCTTTTCCTGCGGCGGCCTTCTTCTTCCTGTTGTTCTTGACGCCGCAGGGGCCGCGCTGGCTGGTATCGCAGAATCGCATCGACGAGGCCCGCGAGGAGTTGACCCGCCTCGGCACGGACGCCGGCAGCGTCGAACGCGAGATCCAGGAAATCCAGGCGTCGCTCGATATGGGGCGCCATACGTTCGAGGAGGCGTTTTTCAGCAAGACCTACCTGAAGCCGATCCTGCTGGTCGTGGCCCTCGCCATGTTCAACCAGTTGTCGGGAATCAACGCCGTTCTGTTCTACGCGACGAGCATTTTCGAGATGGCCGGGGCAGGCAAGAACGCGGCGTTGTTGCAGGGGGTCGTGGTCAGCGCGGTGAACATGATCGTCACCATGGCCGCGATGGCCGTGATCGACCATTTCGGGCGAAAGAAACTGATGATCGTCGGGTCAATCGGCTATATCGTCAGTCTGGCGACGATCGCGGGGGCATTCTACGTGTACGACCAGGAGTTTCGCGCCTCGATGACCGCCGCCGGCATGTTGGCCGAGGCCAACTCCGCAACCACGGCAGACACATCGGCCGTGGCCTCTGCTCAATCGGCCGTCGACCATGCTGCGGCTGCTGCCAGGACCGGAGGCATGGTCGTGCTGGTCAGCCTGCTGGTGTTCATTGCCTCGCACGCCTTTGGCCAGGGCGCGGTGATCTGGGTCTTCATCAGCGAGATCTTTCCCAACCGCGTCCGCGCCCGCGGTCAGGCCCTTGGCAGCTTCACCCATTGGTTCATGTGTGCTTTGATCGCCTGGACGTTCCCCGTAATTGCCGAGGAGTCGGGAGGATACGCATTCGCCTTCTACGCCGTGATGATGGTCCTGCAACTCCTCTGGGTGCTATTCTTCATGCCCGAGACCAAGGGCGTGCCGCTCGAAGAAATCCAGAAACGGCTGGGGATTGAATGAACGCCTTTCCGCGGCCCCCGCGGAATCGCGTAGGTTATGCTGAAGCATAATCGCGTAGGTTATGCTTCAGCATATCCGCCAAGCCCAAGCCCCCGCGATGCGACGTCCTGCGGACCACAACCCCTACGCCAACTCCGTCGACTCGCGGACCTTCAGCGGGTCGCTCGGGTCGAGCTCCAGCAGCCGCTGAACGATTCGTTGGGCGGCCTTCTGGTCGCCCAGCCGCCCGAGGCAGTGGGCCAATCCCTTCCCCGCCTCAAGGAAAGCTTGATTCGCGACCAGGGCGTAAGGCAATGGGCCCGAAAAGTCGCTGGCTTGCCGAATGGCCTCTTGCCCCATGTCGAAGGCGTAGCCGAAATGGGCCTGGGCGAGCGGCAGATCGTTGTTGGCCAAGGCGATCTCGCCCAGCAGCCGGTGGGCTTCGAGCAACTCGCGGCATCCGGACAGAAGCCACCGCAGTTCGTCGACCGCCATGTCGATCTCGCCGGCGTCGAGCATCGTGCGCACCTCTTCCATGTCCTCCTGCCGGCGCAGCACCTTCGCCGGATGAACCAGTTCCCAGGCATCGGCGCCAGGCACGCGGCGTACGGTGATCCCAGTGGCGGAGTGGGCAGAGGGGCCCGAAGCATTGGACGACGGCCCTCTCGTCACCGAGCCGCGGCGTGAACGGCGTTGAGGCCGGTTGCGTTTCCGCTCGCGCTTGTTTCGATCGCTCGCCATCACGTGCCTCGTGGACCAAGGGGGTTTCTTCCAAGCTTATCGACAGCATCGGAAACGGTCTAGGGGACGCCGCGCCCCCACTTGGCCTCCATGTCGACCGGCAGCGGCATGTGGTATCCTGCGGGGACGTTCCCCAAAATCCCTTCCCTGCATACAGACAACCGATGGCGAAGTCGTCGATCGAAGCGAGCGGTGGCCTTCCCGATCCTCAATGGCAGCGTGAACTACGCCGGCGCCTCGTGGCGTGGTATGCCACGAACGCTCGCGAACTGCCGTGGCGTCGGAGTTCCGACCCTTATCGGATCTGGGTGAGCGAAATCATGCTCCAGCAGACCCAAGTGGCGACGGTCAAACCGTATTTCGACCGTTTCCTGGATGCGTTCCCCACGGTCGAGGCCCTGGCCGCGGCCGATGAGCACCAGGTATTGCGACTCTGGGAAGGCTTGGGCTACTACCGCCGGGCCCGCCAGTTGCACCGGGCGGCGCAGCAGATCGTCGCCGAGCACGGTGGGCAGTTTCCTCGCGACCGCGAGACAGTCCGGCAGCTTCCGGGCATCGGCCGCTATACGGCCGGGGCGATCCTCTCCATGGCCTTCGACGCCCGGGAGCCGATTCTCGAAGCCAACACGGTGCGACTCTGGTCGCGGCTTCTGGCCTATCGCGGCGATGCGACGTCGGCGGCGGGGAGCCGCCTCCTATGGGGCGCCGCCGAGGCGATCTTGCCGCGCACCGGAAGCGGCACGCTCAATCAATCGCTCATGGAATTGGGCAGCACGGTCTGCCTGCCGAAAGCACCACGTTGCGACGCATGCCCGGTCGCAATGCTCTGCCAGGCACGCGCGGCCGGCCTGCAAAGCACGATCCCTGCCGCCAAGAAGAAGCCGGCCGCGGAGGCTCGCCGCGAGGCCGCGGTGCTCGTCCATCGCCGCGGCCGCGTGCTCGTGGTCCGTCAATCCGACGGCGGGCGCTGGGCCGGGTTGTGGGATTTCCCGCGATTTGAAATCCATGCCCGCCAGCCCGCCCAGATCCTTCGCGAACTGATCGACGGCGTGGAGCGATTGACGGGAATCACGATCCGCCCGGGCAGTCATCGCACGACGCTCCGTCACGGGGTGACCCGATTCCGCATCACGCTGGAATGCTACGATGCCGCCTACTGCGACGGACCGCCCAAGGGACGCGCCGCGCCGACCATGCGATGGCTGCGGCCTGCGGAAATGGAGAGCTATCCGCTGAGCACCACCGGCCGCAAACTCAGCCGGCTGCTGGAGTGATGTCCGGCGCGGCAAACGTCGCGCAGCGGCAGGGCTGGGTCTGGCTTCAGGTCGACAAACGGGTGAGGTCCTTGGCAAAGCCGAACACCCAGTCGCTCGCCGCCAGCGCCACGGAAGAGCACGTCGTTGCCGGCGGCCGGGTCCACCCAGAGATCGGTGAGCGAAGGCGATCCGAAGTCGTCATGAACGAACGGCGATGCGGCCAAGAGCGAGCGTGGCTCCAAACGCTCGAATTGAGGGTTGAGGTGATGTCTCCGGCGTCGGACGCGATTGGGGGGTGGTCGAAAGCCTAACTTTGGCCGCGACATGCTGTCCCTCCCGCGAGCGGCGCAACCTCGCCTGGGCAGAACACCCCGAAGACAACGTGCAAAATGGCGAGGTGCGAGAGTCGCTCTACCTGCGCTTATTATCTAAACGAGCGACTCGCCGCTGCAAGCAAAATCGCCTCCCGCCGGAAACCTCTCTCGTCGATCACCGAACAAGCGCATGGCCGGCATGTTCGTGCTGGTGAGCACGGGGCGAGAGTGGAATCACAGACTCCACCCGTTGTGCATGGGTCGTTTGAGCATCTGGTTCGCCTCCGCGCAACCGACGAATTGCTCTTGCTTCGGGTCCCACTTCAGTCTCCGGCCCAGGCGGGCGGCAATGTCGGCCAGCAGACCCAACGACGACGCCTGATGGGCGGCGTCGACGCTGGAGACCGGGTCCTTGCGGCTCCGCACGCAGCGGAGAAAATCGTCCTGGTGGTGTTTCGAGTCGGTCAGCCGCAATTCGTTG
>CAZFKF010000355.1:0-5841 GCA_964518805.1 uncultured Planctomycetaceae bacterium
GTTACCCAGAACGACCTCGTGCAGGCTCAGGTGCGCGATTTCCTCGACCGCCTGCGGATCGCCCGCGGCAAATCGCCGCAAGCCCGGCCTGATATCCCTCCCCGCCAGAATCCGACGCGGCTCGACCTCGCCCGCGCGAAACTTGCCCAGCGGATTACGCTGAACATCTCCGACCCGGCGCCTCTGCAACAAGTCGCCGGTGATCTGGAGCGCGTCAGCCAAACGACCATTCTCTTCGACGGCCCGGCGATGCATGCGGCGGGAGTATCGCGGCAGCGCAAGACCGCGTTGTCGATCCGAGAGCAGCCGGTTTCCGCGGCCCTCGTGAGCATGTTGCATCCCTTGGGATTGACCTACCGCATCGTCGACGCCGCGACCTTCGAGATCACCACGCGCAAGGCCGCAGAGGCCCGCCTGGAACTCGAGTTCTACGACGCGGCCAAGTGGCTGGCCAAGCCCATGGCGCCCGAAGCGGTCATGGAGCAGGTCTAATCGCAGGTGGCAGGCGCGACCTGGAACGATGCCGGCGGCCCCGGCGCCATGGTCTTCGACAAAGCCTCTGGGTGCCTACTCGTGCTGCAATCTCAGCCGGTGCAGGTGAAAGTGCAGCTCTTTCTTGCGAAGCCCTGAGCGTCCTCTTTCTTCTGCTTATCTGCCCCTGCGGCGGCTTCGCCACATGGCTTCCGGCTGATGGCGTCAAACGTGACGTTGCCTCCCCGTGAAGTGTCAGGAGTTGGTTGCATGGTCAATATGCATCCGAATGTCACGCGGGTCGAAAGAAACACTGTAGGCCATTGTTGGTGGGACTTCGCTCCGCTCGTCCCACCCTACGACTACTGTCTCGGCATCATCGCTTGTCTTTCGCGCGGAGCACGGCGTTGATGGCTTGGGTCGCGTCCGGATTGTCCTTGATGAGTTTCCAATGAAAGAGGCACAAGGAGCGACATCGTTCCACGGAGAACGTGTTGTGAAACGCCCTCTCCCAGTCCTGCTGCGAGCCTGCGCCGAGCGGCAGCCACTCCACGGCGCTCCAGAACGGAGCATCGCTTCGGCTCAATGCGGCGATGGCTGTGGCGTCGCCGCGAGGATTCATCCCGTGCGTGTAGAAGCTCCAACCGGGGCAGGAGAACTCGTTGACCGCACTCGCGTAGAGTTTCTCCCCCTTCGCCCATCCGCCACAGTGCGTGAAGAGCCGCTCCCGTGGCACACCAAGGTTACGAGCCACCTCGCACAGGTCTCGCAGGTGCACCCGAACGACCTCGGCCAGGTGCTCTTCCTTCAACTCTCCTGACTTCGCCAGACCGAGCGTCGAGACGGCCGCATAGCCGATCGGCGCAACTCCGCGTCCGGGAAGCTGCTCGACGACCAACTGCCGCTGCGGATCGTCCTTTTCGGGCCTCTCCGCATAGTCGTTGCCGTGCGCATAGTAGAACCCGTTAACGCCGATAGAACTCTCGTGTCCAAGCTTGATGCCTACGAACAGATCCTTCTTGTCGGCGGGCAGTCTCCGCCACCAGTCGAGCACTTGCGGAACGGAAACGCGCATTTCTGTATGCAGGGCTTCACGATATCGGGAGGCCATCAGGTTCTGCGCCGGTCGGATGCGAATTTGCCGTCCCCAGTTGATCCATGAAAGGCGAATGGCGTGTTCCGGTCCCCAGCCGTCCCATTCCACGTTGCGGCGGTTTTCGGGGTCGAAGCCGGGCAGCTTCGGATCCCACCAGTTCCACAGGTCGGGCCTCGCGTCGCGCCAATGCTCCCCTTCAAACTGCACAACAACCGGCAGATTGAACTCCTCGGCCAGCCGAAGGAAGCGGGTCAAGTGTTGGGCCAACACGTCACGCGGGAACTGGAAGTGCGAGAAGATCGCGCTGACGCCGAGCCGGATTCCGCGCTTCCCTTCAGGCGGCCGCAAGGCCGCAATGCGTGTCATCGCATCGCGGCTGCACTCGGCATCGTGGCAGTACCCGAGGCAGATCAAGAGATACTGCTCGCCTTTTGCAGGAGCTTTCGTCTCCTGCGCCGCTGCCAAGGTCGGCACGACCAGGAGACAACACAATGCCATGTGTCGCATGCTCATCAAGCGATCCTCTTGCGGCACCGCCGGACGCTCGAAGCGGTGCAACGGGCGGGGCTGTTGCGGGATGACCCAGCCGGGAATTCAAAGCCCAAGGGCGTGGGACGGGTATCCTACTGCCGTCATTGCGGGACACGCAAGATAGTTAGGGTGAAGAACCGCCGGTTGGGTGGCACGCCACGAGGCTTTGCGATGGGCGTGGCTGGACGACCTCGCGGTTCACCACGCCCATCGCTCCGCTCCGGGCGGGATCGCGTGGGCGCTACACAACGTCGAGGCCGACGTGACGCCAAACATCGCCCAGGTCACGCCAAAGGCGGATCTGGAGAGAGGGTACGAGACCGGGAAGCCACTTCGGAGAAATCGCCGGCTGATACCCGCGGACACGACACTACGCTTCTCCGCCCCAAAGCGAGCGATTGCCCCGGGGGGCAACGCCGATCAGCGTCTCCTCCGCCATGCCGCGGCAAGCCCGAGTGCCCCCATGCTCAAGAGACTGACGATGGAGGAAGGTTCGGGGACGATGTTCTCTTGGCCGCCGGGCGCCTGCCCGTCATGTGAGAACGGTGCGAAGATCGCCCCGTTCCTGGCCTCGACGTGATCGTACGCGTCGAAGTGAAGAACGGCGCCGTGGTAGCCTACCGGCACCGTCACATCGTACACGTTGATCTGGCTTGCACCAGCGACGAAGCTCGTAGGGAACGAGTCGATGAAATCCGCCACAGGCGAATCATTGAGGTTGAAGTCGCCGAGCAGGAACTCCTGCCAAGTCGTGTTCGGGCCGAAAACGCCGTGCGTGGGCAGCGACTTACCGGTGGAAAGGGTTGGCGTACCGCCCGTCTGAATCCCCAAGTACGTCGGGTCTATCGGCGTCGAGGGATCGGTGAACCCTCCGTAATCCATTGTTGTTGAGGCTTGTAGTCCGATGGGAATGGCGCCCCAACTGCTGTCATAGGCAACCGACAGCCTCACCGCTTCGATGGGGCCTGGAATGCTCCCCGGCCCGTTGGTATTGCCGATAACCCACAAACGGACGCTGCCGCCAGCCGATGGCCCCGCCACGACCCACGTATCGTTGGCCGCGTCATACGTGCCACCCTCCATGTAGATTTGGAGCAAGGGAGCAGCCGGACACGCACTGACTGTTAAAACGACAGCCGACGCCACGATACTCGTCAGTCCGCGCATTGCTGGTCTCCTTCGACGTTTCAGCATTCCGGCAACGGAACGGGCAAGAGCGATGGTTCAATAGACAACCGCATCTCCGTTGCCGCCGCGTGCCTCGAGGGCCTCCACCGAGCCGACACGTACCCTTACAATGTAGGACGACTGTATTAGAAC
The DNA here is from genome assembly GCA_964518805.1 of uncultured Planctomycetaceae bacterium. GTDB lineage: Bacteria > Planctomycetota > Planctomycetia > Pirellulales > Thermoguttaceae > CALFBP01. The sequence continues at coordinate 3,419 of CAZFKF010000355.1, forward strand.
GCCCCTGCCCGCGGGGACAAGCGGTTGCATAGAAGAAAACGCACATTTTTCGGGGAATGTCGCCGGTGCGCAATCGAGGCGCGTGATCGAGGACATTGAAACGACATCGCACTCAGCCGGAACAGACGGAAGGCCATGACAACCGTGACGAAAGGAAGGCCAATGAAGCGAACGTTCATTGTGGGAATTCTTGTCGTTGGATTGGGGTTCGTGAACGCGGCGCAGGCCGCTGACCCGCCGGTGCGGTCGTTGGGGCGGGTGTTCGAGAAGCTCAAGGCCGGAAACGAGACGGCGATCGCCTATTTCGGCGGCAGCATTACCGAGGCGGCCGGTTATCGCGTGAAGACGTTCGCGTGGCTCCAGAAGACCTTTCCCGGCGCCAAGCTGAGGGAGATCAACGCGGCGATCGGCGGCACGGGCAGCGATCTCGCGGCGTTCCGCTGCGGCGCAGATGTCATCGCCCAGCGACCCGACCTGGTCTTCGTCGAATTCAACATCAACGACGGCAGCCCGACCAACGCGTTCCGCAAGGCAACCATGGAAGGGATCGTGCGCCAGCTTTGGGCCTCGCCGAGCAAGCCGGAGATCGTGTTCTTGTACACGACCAGCCGCACGCTGAACCACCCGCGGGGAAGTCATCCGGCCGTCGCCCGGCATTACGGCATCCCGGAAATCGACCTCCAGCCGCCGTTGCTTGCGGCCCTCGAGCGTCCGAACCTGCCCAAGCCGAACGAGAAGGACCTGAAGAATCCCAACCTGGACTGGAAGTCGCCGGGCCAGGTGTTCATGTCCGATTCGGTTCATCCCAACGATTTGGGCCACACGATCTACTGCGATACGATCGTGGCCTACCTGAAGACCCAAATCGACGCCGAACCTTCGCCCGAGCCGGCATTGCTCGAGCCATTGACCGGCGAGGAATTCGCCCGGGTGAAGATGGTTCCGCCCGGCGAGGCGAAGCTTTCGGGCGATTGGGAGGTGCTGCCGCCGAATGGGAAGGCAAGATTCGCACACGGCACGGTCAACGCGCGGCAACCGGGCGACGCGCTGGAGTTCGAGTTCGAGGGAACGGCCCTGGGCCTGTTCCTGAACGTTCAGAAGGACGGCGGCAAGTTCTCGTGGACGATCGACGACGGCAAGAACGCTTCAGCCGCCGCGGATTACGGCGGCCCCTTGGGCCAAAAACACGGCGAAGTGGACACGGCCCCCGGCCCCTATTTCCCCCGCACCAGCTACGCCGTGCTCACCTGCGGCCTGCCGCCCGGCAAGCACGTCCTGAAGATCCGCATCCTCCCCGAACGCGACAAGACGAGCACGGGCCACCGGCTGTTGATCGGCTACTTCCTCGTCGGAGGGTGCCCGTAGACCGTCTCACAAGCCAACAAGACCGAGCGGCGAATACCGAATCGTGAATACGGAATACTGATTAGAGAATGTCCATTCAGGAAGGCCCATTCGGCGTTCATTCGCCATTCAGTATTCACTATTCAGTATTCGCCGTTCCTTTCTTGGACGGCGCGATGGCCCTACTTCGCTCGGCGGCGCACGTCGAAGTACACGGCCACGAGAATCACCAGGCCCTGGATGATGTACTGGAGCGAGAAGTGGACGCCGGCTTGATTCAGGCCCTTGTTGAGGATTCCGATGATCACGGCGCCGATGAGCGTGCCGCCCATCGTGCCGATGCCGCCGGTGAAACTCGTTCCGCCGACGACGGCGGCGGCGATGGCGTCCAACTCGAAGCCCTCGCCGGAGGCCGGCTCGGCCGAATAGAGTTGCGAGGCGTGGATCATCCCTGCGACGCCCGCCAGGAGCGAGCAGATCACGTACACGGCGGCCTGGCGGCGGATCAACGGCACGCCGGTGTAGCGTGCCGCCTCGCGATTGCCGCCGATCGCGTACAGGTGCTGGCCGAACCGCGTGCGATGCAGCACGACCGCCGTAACCACGAAGATGACCCCCATGACGACCACCGGCACGGGCACTTCGCCGAAAAGTCGCTTGTTGCCCAGGGCGAGGAAGATCGATTCGTGTTCGCCGACGTGGATCGGCCGGGCCTCGTTGAATCGGAGGGCCACGCCGCGGGCGATGCGCATCGTGGCCAGCGTGATGATGAACGGCGGCATCCGCGTGCAGGCGGCGCACAAGCCGTTGAACGCCCCGAACACGCCCGCCACTCCGAGGCCCGCGGCGATCGCAAGCGCCAGGCGCAACGGACTCTGCGACACGGGGTCCCCGGACGCCAGGACGGAAACGGTCACCGTGCCCACCAAGGCCACGACCGCTCCCACCGAGAGGTCGATGCCGCCGATGAGAATCGTCAGCGTCATGCCGAAAGCCAGGATGGCGTTGACCGAGATCTGCTGGGCGATGTCGAGCTGGTTCTCGAAACTCCAGAACTTCGGAATGCCCTGCCAGTAGTG
>CAZFKF010000356.1:0-5835 GCA_964518805.1 uncultured Planctomycetaceae bacterium
GAGGTCGTGTAGGAAGAGTCGTGTTTCCGGCGGTTTCACGTTGTGGGGGCTGCTGGTCGTGATTGCCATCATTGGCACCCTAATTGCGCTGTTATTGCCGGCGGTTCAGGCCGCCCGCGAGGCGGCCCGCCGCTCCCAGTGCACTAATAACATGAAGCAACAGGGTCTTGCATTCCAAAACCATCACGACGCCAAGAATGCCTTCCCGGGCGGTGGTAACGGAACTTCCTGGTGGGCCACTCCCTATTCGGCGGAGACATGGGGGCACTCAGCATGGGTCTTGCTGCTGCCGTACATGGAGCAGACGGCCATGTACTCTCAGCTCAAGTGGGGAACCAACCCCGGCGGTGGTGCAGGCCAGGGCATTAGCTCGGGTTGGGATGGAAACGCAGCCGTGTGGCAGGACGCCCGAATCCCCGCACTGCTTTGCCCGTCTTCGGTGCTCCCGGCCCACGACCCGAATGACCCGTGGAACAACTTCTCGAGCCAATACATGCCCATTTCTGGTGCCGCGCCCATGCAGTATGGGCCGCAGCCTACCGGTAGGTTCCAGGACACGACCGGGATGGTATACAATGATGACAATGGCTGGGGAATCGTGTCCAGTCGCGGAATGGTTCCCGGCACAGGCGACTGCAGTCTGCCATCCGACAAAGTTGGACCGAACGTGCTGGGCAAGAACATGCGGGATTGCACCGACGGCACGTCCAACACGATTATCGTGGGCGAGATGAGCGGCTACGTCTTCGACGCCGCCGGCAACAAGGACGATCGCCGGCCCGGGCGCAACTGGGGATGGCACATGGGCGGCTTGTCGGGCTGGCAGTGCTGGGGCCCACCCGCCAACCACGTCACCCTGCGCTATCCACCCAATGCGAAGGTTTTAGGCCAGCAGGGTGTGGACGACTGGACCGCTTGGGCGGACGCGTCCCCGGCCAATCCTCCGCTCACTTCGGCTCACCCCGGTGGCGTCAATGTCTTGAGAGTTGACGGGTCAGTGAATTTCGTGAGCGACACGATCGACATGGAATCGCTGACACTCCAGGCGGTCCGAGACGACGGCCTCGTTGCCACTCAGCCGTAGCGTGTTGGCGCTCACTTCGAGCCTCGTGGGATAGTCGCCCTGCGGGGCGTCATACGACGCCCCGCAGGGCCTTTTTGAACGGCGCTGTCCCTCCTGCGAAGTCGTGAAGACGCCGCGTGTCTGAAGATGCCGGGTCTGTCGTACGATAGAGCACTGGCGACCTGTCCGTATCGCAGGCCAAGTGGGAGCTTTGATTGTTTCTGTAAGTCTTCTTCCCTAAAGGACCAAGTGATGAGACGATTTGTGTTGCTGTTCGCGGTGCTGATGTCCACTTTCTCCGTCCTGCCCGGTTGTGGCAGCGGTTCGGCTCCGTCGCCCGCCGATCAGAAGAAGGTGCAGGCGGAATCGCAGGCGAACATGCAGAAGGGAATGGAAGCCATGAAGGCGATGAAGGGAGGAGTGAAGAAGTAGTCGGCGCTGGCGCGGCCGACGTCTCAATGGGGGTAAGTGCATCGAGAGATTCTGCTCGATTCCAACGCGCCACGGCTTGCGTCGCGAGCCGTGGCGCGTTCTCGTATTCCCAACAGCCCGCCATTGCCAGGCGACGCGGCTCGGCCGGCGCCTCGCGGTAGGGGAAGGCTTCAGGCGAGGATTTCCCGCAGCACGCGGCAAGGCTCGACGCCGATGAGGCGGGCATCGAGGCCCTGGAACTTGGCGCTTAAGCGCATGGGATCGATGCCCAACAGGTGCAGCATCGTGGCGTGCAGGTCGTGGACGCTGGCGACCTTTTCCACGGCGGCGTAGCCCAGGTCGTCGGTGGCGCCGTAGGACAGGCCGCCCTTGACGCCGCCCCCGGCCGCCCAGACGGTGAATCCCTTGTTGTGATGATCGCGCCCGTCGCCACCCTGCGACATCGGCGTGCGTCCGAACTCGCCGGCCCAGACGATCAGGGTCTCGTGGAGCATGCCGCGCTGTTTCAGGTCGAGGATCAAGGCGGCGCAGGCCCGATCGATTTCCTCGGCCTTGAACTCGACGCCTTGTTTGACGCCGCCGTGGTGGTCCCAATCCTTGTGGTACAACTGGATGAATCGCACGCCGCGTTCGGCCAGGCGCCGCGCCAACAGGCAGTTCGAGGCGAACGACCCGTCGCCCGGGGTGCAGCCGTAAAGCGTCGCGATCGACTTCGGCTCCTTGCCGGTGTCCATCAGTTCGGGCACGCTTGCCTGCATGCGGAAGGCCATCTCGTACTGGGCGATTCGCGTGGCGATCTCGGGATCGTTGACCATCGCGTCGTAGCGGCGGTTGATCTGGCCGACGGCCTGGACCACGTCCTCCTGCCGCGCGCGGGAGACGCCCGCCGGGTTGCTGAGATAGAGGACCGGATCGCCCCGGCCGCGGAGCTGGACGCCTTGGAAACGGCTGGGTAGAAAGCCGGCCGACCATTGCCGGGCGGCGATGGGCTGGTTCTGGCCTCCGCGCCCCAGCGAGGTGAGCACGACGAAGCCCGGCAAGTCGTCGGTCTCGGCCCCCAGTCCGTAGAGCACCCACGCGCCCATCGACGGACGCCCGGCGATCTGCGAACCGGTGTTCATGAACATGTGGGCCGGATCGTGGTTGATGGCGTCGGTGGTCATCGAGCGGATGAAGCAGATCTCGCCGGCCGCGCCCGCGATCTGAGGAAACAGCTCGCAGATTTCGACGCCCAGCGGGCCCATCTTCTTGAACTTCAACTGCGGTCCGTAGCAGACCAGCTTTTGGCCCTGAAGCTGCGCCAACTGCTGGCCCTTGGTCATGCTCTCCGGCATGGGCTTGCCGTGCATTTCGGCCAGCTTGGGCTTCCAGTCGAACGTTTCGAGATGCGAAGCCCCGCCGGCCATGGTAAGCCAGATGACGCGTTTGGCCTTGGCCGGATGGTGCCGGGGACGTACGACGCCGTTCCATCGCTCGGCCGCAGGGGCGCCGTAAACCGCCTGGGAATCGAGCAGCGTGCTCAATGCCACGGCCCCGAGGCCCGTCGCCGTGCCAGTCAGGAAGGCCCGACGCGTGAGGCTTGAGTCCGGCTGCGGGGTGGTTCGGTGCATGGCATCAACTCCGAGTGATGGTTTCGTGCAGGTTGAGGAGGATCCGCGCGACGCTGGTCCACGCGGCGAGTTCGGCGGGCGCAGCGCCCTGCGGCGCGGGCGCCAGGCCGACCTGCAAGAGGGCCTTGGCCGAGGCCGGGTCCTGGGCGTACTGGGCCAGGTGTTTGTCCAGCACTGCGCGGACCGCGGCCAATTCGTCCTCGCGCGGCGCTCGCCCCAGCGCTTGACGCCATGCCCAGGTCAGACGCGAGGTCGCGTCCGCTCCGCCTTCCTTGAGGATGCGGGCGGCCAGGGCGCGGGCGGCCTCGACGTAGGTCGGGTCGTTCAGCAACACCAGCGCCTGCTGCGGAATATTGGCCCGCGTCCTCTCCGCCACGCACTCCTCGCGGCTGGGGGCGTCGAAGGCCAGGAGGCTCGGGTGCAGGAACGTCCGTTGCCACCAGGTGTACAGGCCGCGGCGGTACTGGCTCTCGCCCGTGTCGGCCACGTACTCGCGCGGCGGAAAGTTCAGGTTCTCCCAATAGCCCGGCGGCTGATACGGCTTGACGCTCGGACCGCCAATCCTGGGCGCCAAGAGCCCGGAAATCGAAAGCGCGCTGTCGCGCACCAGTTCGGCGTCCAGACGGAAACGGCTCTGCCGTGCCAAGAGGCGGTTCTCAGGGTCGCGGGCCAATTGCTCTGCTGTGGCCGTCGATGCCTGGCGGTACGTCCGGCTCGTGACGATCGCGCGGACCATGTGCTTCACATCCCATCCGCTGTCGATGAACTCGCAGGCCAGCCAGTCGAGCAGTTCCGGATTGGCGGGCCACTCGCCTTGCGAGCCCAGATCGTCCAGCGTACGGCAAAGGCCGATTCCGAAGAACTGCTTCCACAAGCGGTTGACGAACACCCGGGCCGTCAGCGGATTGCCTCGCGACACGAGCCACTGGGCCAGGTCCAGCCGCGTCAAGCGCCGGCCTTCGATCTTCGGGCCGGGCAAGAACGTGGGGGTCGCCGGCTGCATCACCGGTCCGCTCTCGTTCATCCAATCGCCGCGCGGAAGCAGGCGAACCGTGTGCGGACTGACCGCGACCGACACCAGGCAACGCGGCACCGCCGCGTCCAGCGACTCCTTGGCCTTCTTCGCCCGCGCCAGGCGTTCGCGCTCGCCGGCCAGACTCGGGGCGATTTCGCGGAAGTGTTGCGAAAGCCGGACCTTTTGCGCCTCGCTGCGTTTGCCGGGGTCGATCTTCGCCAGCTCGACAATCTCCTTCGGAGGAGCGGCCAGACCCGGCGTCGGCTGGCCCGCGGCAACCGCCGTTTCCCACGCTTTCTGGGCGGCTTCAAGCTCGGGGCTGTACGCGGCCAAGCGTTGTTGGAGAGAACCGATTTCGGCCTCCAGCCGCGCAAGCTCGGCCGACTGCGGCGCGCTGGGTAGCGGCATGCCGTCCTCCCGACGGCCGATGCTCGGCTCCTGGATGTCGGCGAAAAAGGCCCCCATCGAGTAGAAATCTCGCATCGTGATTGGGTCGAACTTGTGGTCGTGGCACTGGCAGCACCCCAGCGTCTGCCCGAGCCACACCGTGCCCACGGCCCGGACCCGATCGGTCAGCATGCGGGCCTCGTAGTCCTTGGGTTGGGCGCCGCCTTCCTCGGTCGTCAGCAGCAGGCGGTTGAAGCACGAGCCGATCTTCTGTTCCCGGGTGCTGCTGGGAAGCAAGTCGCCGGCCAACTGCTCGACGGTGAACTGGTCGAACCGCTTGTTCTTGTTGAACGCTTCGATCACGTAGTCGCGGTAGGGCCACACGTTGCGCGGATTGTCGGAATGGTAGCCGATCGTGTCGGCAAACCGCACCACGTCGAGCCAGCCGATGGCCATGCGTTCGCCAAAATGCGGCGATGCGAGCAGCGAATCGACGAGCCGCTCGTAGGCCCGCGGATCGGCGTCGGCCGCGAACGCGTCGACCTGCTCGGGCTTCGGCGGGAGGCCGGCCAGATCGAGGCACAGCCGGCGGATCAACGTGCGCCGATCGGCCTCGGGCGACGGCGCGAGGCCCGCCCCGGCCAGGCGACGCTCGACGAGGTGGTCGATTCCGTTGGCGCCGGCCGGAACGCTCGGCTTCGTCGGCGCCTGGTACGCCCAGTGCCCCTGGTACACGGCCCCTTCGGCGATCCATCGCTTGAGCAATTCCTTCTGCTGCAACGTGAGCTTCTTGTGCGATTTGGGGGGCGGCATCACTTCGTCCGCGCTGGGGCTGAAGACCCGGGACACCAGGCCGCTCTCGTCCGGCTTGCCGGGAACGATCGCTTGGGCCGCAACCGCCGCGTCGCGCACATCCAGGCGCAGGTCGGCTTCGCGTCGTTTCTTGTCCGGACCGTGGCAGAGATAACAATTGTCCGACAAGATCGGCCGGATATCGCGGTTGAATTCGACAGACTTCGGCCCCGGGTCGGCCGCGGCGGCCGGGCGCAGCGGAATCAGGGCGGCCATGACCAATATGCCGATGGAGTGCGCCAGGGCGGGTCTCATGCGTCGATCGCTCCGAGATGGGGACTCGTTCTGGGAGGACGCGGGAGGGGAGTCGCGCGAGACGATTCTTGACCTTCTCAGGGCGACGGCCCATAATCCCCCAGAGTCGATGCGGCGAGGGCTGTCATGGATCGTATGCCGACCCTTATTATAGCCGGCCCCACCATCCCGGCCAGCAATTGGGGGAGCGGTCGGCGGCTTTGTCGGGCCGCGCTGGCGGT
>CAZFKF010000357.1:0-5833 GCA_964518805.1 uncultured Planctomycetaceae bacterium
GATAGGCGGCGCGGGCCTCGTCGGCGCCGTGGATGTTGAGGAGCACGCCGCCGGCGTCGAACTTGTGAACCACGTCGGCCGACATGACCTTCATGACCACGGGCTTGCCGAACTCCTCCGCCGTGCTCGCCGCCTGGTCGGCGCTGGTCGCTACCGCGCTGCGGAGCAAGGGCAAACGATAGCAGGCCAGCAGCGGACGGCATTCGGCCTGCGTGAGGTAGCGTTCGGTCTTGCCGTCGAGGGCCTGGCGAATGAGGGTCTTGGCTTGCTCGGCGTCGACGTCGTCGAAGTGGACCATCTCGCGGCGGGGAATCTCGTGCAGCGTGACCAACCGGTCGGCGGCGGCCAGGCTCTTCACCCCGTCCTCCGGGAACGGATAGTTCGGTACGCCCGCCGCACGCAAAATGGCCACGCCGGGCGCCACGTCCTTGGCGCCCATGAACGAGCACACCACCGGCTTGGGAATCCCGCGGACGGCCTCCGGGACCACGGCGGCCGTCTCCTCGATATCGGTCATCGACTGCGGCGTGAGGATCACGATCCCCATGTCGACGTTGGGATCTTCGAGCACCGTGCGCACGGCAGCGCGGTAGCGATCGGCCCGGGCGTCTCCGATGACGTCGATGGGATTGCGGAGCGAAGCGGTGGCGGGCAGCGAGGCTTTGAGCTTGGCCTTGGTGTCGTCGCTGAGTTCGGCCAGTTTCAGGCCGTGGCGCACCGCAGCGTCGGTAGCCATGATGCCCGGCCCGCCCGCGTTGGTGACGATCGCCACGCGTCCACCCTTGGGCAGCGGCTGCGTGCAGTACAGGGCCGCGTAGTCGAACAATTCGGCGATCGTATCCACGCGCTGCACGCCGCTTTGGGCCAAAAGAGCGTCGTACACCGAATCGGAGCCGGCCAGCGAACCGGTGTGGCTGCTCACGGCCCGAGCCCCCTCGGCCGATCGTCCCGACTTCAGGCAGAGCATCGGCTTGTGCGTTTCCCAGAAGATCTTGCTGGCCGTCTCGATGAACTGCCGTCCGTTGGAGACGTCCTCCAGGTACATGGCGATCACCGAGGTCTTGGGATCGTTGGCCAGGTAGCCCAACAGGTCGATTTCGTTCACGTCGGCCTTGTTGCCGAAGCTGACGAACTTGCTGAAGCCCATCTGGCGTTCTTCGGCGTAGTCGAGCACGGACGTGCACAAGGCTCCGCTCTGCGAGAGAAACGCGAGATTGCCCGGGGCCGGCATCTTGCGGCCGAAGGCGGCGTTCATCCGCACGGTGGGATCGGTGTTGATGATTCCCAGGCAGTTCGGGCCGATCAGCGGAACGCCCGCCTGCTGCACCTTCTGCCGCAACTTCAGTTCCAACTCCGCTCCCTTGCCGCCGATCTCCTTGAATCCGGCCGAGATCACAACGAGGGCCTTCACCTGCTTCTCGATGGCCTCGTCGACGACGTCCAGCACCGCGGAGGCCGGCACGATGAGCAGCGCCAGATCGACGGAGGCCGGAATGGCCTTGAGCGATGCATAGCAATGCACCCCCAGGATGGCCTTGGCCTTGGGATTGACCGGGTAGACCGAGCCGTTGAACTCGTTGAAAATGAGGTTGCGGAATATATCGTTCCCGACGGTTCCGGGCCGCGTCGAGGCCCCTACCACGGCGACCGACTCGGGATAGAACATCACATTCAGTTTGGTGTCACAGACAGTATCCGACATCAACAGGACTCCGAAGGGAAAAGCGAGAGGAACGCGTGGTGCAACGTGCGGTCAGGTGTGGTCTCCACACGGCCGGACTCGAACGCACGGTCCGCCGTGGCGCAGCATCATCCTCCAACCAGACCACCAGAAGGCCGCCCAGGGTTCCGAAGTCTCCGAGACTCGGGAAATCGCCCTGGGACAGAGTCTGAGGACGTCGCAGCAACGGACCGTCAGGCTGGCGAAGCCGCAAACCGGCTATTCTAGATCGGCTATTCCAGCGCCAAAATGGCTATAGTGGCGGGGGCTGGATGCCTCCTCCGGCTGTGCTCCGCTGACGACTTCGCGCACCACATACTGGGGTTGGCCCCCCAGTTTCAAGAACAGGCGTCCGAGGTACTCGCCGATCATACCCAGGGCGAACAACTGCACGCCGCCGATGACGAACACTGAGCAGATCAGGGACGCCCAGCCCACGGGCAACTCCGGATTCCGCAGCTTTTCCACCGCGAAAGCTGCGGCCATGCCGAGCCCCAGAATCGAGAAGGCGAACCCTGCCGCAGTGGCCATGCGCAGCGGGAGTACGGAGAAGTTGGTGAACATGTTGAGCCACAGGCTGGCCAACTTCGTCAGGGTGTAGCCCGATCGTCCTTCGCAGCGGCGGTCGTGCCGCACCAGCACCCGCGAGAAGTTCCGCGTGACGCGGAGGATCAGGCCGTCGAGGTACGGATACGGCCCCTGGTACTTGACGATCTCGTCGATCGTGAAGCGATTGATCGCCTTGAAGCTCGAAAGATAGACGTCGCCGGGCTTATGCAGAAGGACGCTCGCCGCAAGGTTGTTGAGCCGGCTGGCCACGTTTCGCAGCCAATGGTGCTGCTTGGTTTCGTAGTAGGAGAAAACCACGTCATAGCCTTGCCGGAGCTCTTCCACCAGCTTCGAGACCTCCTCGGGCGGGTTCTGGAAGTCGTCGTCCATGATCACGGCGCACTCGCCGGTGGCGTGGTTCAGCCCGGCCATCACGGCGTTGTGCTCGCCGAAATTGCGCGAGAGATTGACGAATTTCACCGCCCGCACCTCCGCGGCAAGCTGCCGGCAGACGGCGGCGGAATTGTCGGGGCTGCCGTCGTTGACCAGAACGATTTCCAGGTCGTACGACTCGGCCAGTCCGGCGACCAGCGCGCCCACCAGCCGGCCGACGGTCTTCGCGCCGCGATAAACGGGAATGACGATCGACACGCGCGGCGTCGCCTCGGCGGGACGCGAGACGATCGAAAGCGGGAAATGCGGTGCATCCATGGTTTGCCTCCGTGCAAGTTCCTCAGCGTCGCCGGCACACGTGCACCACGTTGGCGCCCTCTTGCCCGGTTCGATCGCAATAGAGCACGGCCACCTCCTGCCACGTCCAGGGGGTCTTTCCGTGCCTTGCGGCCTCGTTCTTCATGAAGCAGAAGTAGTCCGACGGCGCCGCCGAAGCGTCCTCGGGCCAGGGCACGATTTCGATCGGGTCCCGGTAGTAGAACGTGAACCTGTGAAAGAGCGGACCGAGACTGACCAACCGCTGCCCGCGCAGGACGTCGCTCTTGAGCCGGGCCACCTGCGGTTCCAGGTCATCTGAGATGCGTGCCAGATGATCGATCCCCAGCACGACGAAGCCCAGCCCGAGCGTCGCAGCCACGGCGCCCACCCCGGCTGCAGCGCGCGCGGGAGCGTCGCCAGTTCGAGTCCAGAAGCCAACCGCGCCCAGCACGCACATCGCCAGCCCGCATGCCGCAGTCGCCGCCGATGGCGTCACGAGGGCGTTGAAGCGAGGCGTCGCCAGCGAAAAACCGAGCGCTGCCACGCCAGCGCCCAACAGAATCGACAGGACGCCGGCCACTGCCAGAAACCAGCGAAAGCCGCGATCCCACGACCGCGAGAAGCAGGAACGGTCGATGGCCAGGGCAATCAAGCACGCCACGGCAGGGTAGGCGGCCATCAAGTGCCGGGGACGCGCGTCCGCCGTCAGCCAGCATGTCGGGAAAGCGATCGCCAGGTACACTGCCAGGAAGGCCGCATGCTGGTCGATGGCCGCTCGCGATCGCCAGGATCCAGGCCGAAGAAACCAGAATAGGAAGACCGACCAGGGGAGCAAGTGCAGAAAGACTTCCAACGGGTAAACCGCCGCATGCCGCCACCACGACGTCCCCAGAACGCCGGCCAGTCGGCTTCCGAACGTCCCCTCCTCGCTCCAGATGGCGATGGTCGCGTTTGACCCTGCGCGCAGGCTGAAGGGGATCTGCCAAGCGCCCAACACTGCGGCGAACGTTAGCAATCCGACCACGTGGGAAAGGCTGAAGAGGAACCGCCAGTCGCGCTTCAGGGTCAGGAAGACCGTCACCGTCGCCGCAAAGTAGACCGGCCCTTGGGGGCCTTTTGCCAACCCGGCCAAGGCAGCCAGCGCATACCCCGAGGTCCAAGTCGCGGCACGCAGCCAATGGCGCTCGTAGCCCGCGTGCCAAGTCAAAAGCGCGGCGGAAACCAACAGGGTGAAGAGGGCGTCGCTCTCAGCAAATCGCCCCAGTTGCAGCGTCTGCGGAAAGGTGGCATACACGAGTCCGGCTGTCATCGCCCCCCCGCGCGAGAGGAATTGTCGACAGTAGACGTATAGTAAGAGCGTTGTCAGGAGGGTGGCCAACGCCGCTGGGATCCGAACCGAGAACCGGTCGAGGCGGCCGGTCCATGCACTCGCGGCCAGCATGCACCAACTGTTCAGAGGCGGACGGTCCGCGAACACTTGGCCTTGCTGGCGAGGGACGACGTAGTCGCCGGTCTCGCGCATTTCCCACGCCACCCGGGCCCAGCGCGTTTCTTCGCCCCGAAAGGGCACCGTGTCGAGACGGTAACCAAAGACCGCCAGGACAAAGACCGCGAGCAGCAGTGGTTCCCAAGGAAGACCTCCACGCCCTCGCAGAACGCATTCTTGCGTTTTCTCGCGATGCAGCCCGCCAGAACTTACACCCATGCCCTGAACCATTTTCCGCACCGCGGCAACAACCATTTGAGACGAAAGTCTGCCACATTGGACGAATTCGCACAATGTCGGATCTAGAATGCAACGACGCAGGCAACCAGCCCTCGCGGTTGGACACGGACATGACAAAGCCTGCCGTGGATGTCTGCGCAAGGCAGCGAAATAGGGCAATCAGGATATCCAAGGGGGACTGAGGAGGTGGATGCCGTTCCCCTGGGCAGATTCGGTCTTTGCCGTGAGGTCAGACGGTATGAACACAGACAACCGGGAGATGGAGTCGATTGCTGCGCCCGAACTGGTGACTTCCTGCAATGAAGCGATCGCGCAAGGCGAACCCACAGGACGGCCACGATATGTGGTAGGTGTCGGGGCCTCAGCCGGAGGGTTGGAGGCCCTCGAGAATTTCTTCGAGAAGATGCCGTCCCAAACGGGGCTGGCGTTTGTCGTAGTTCAACACTTGTCGCCCGACTTTCGCAGCTTGATGGACGAGTTGCTGGCCCGCCGGACCGCGATTCCCATCCGCCGCGTCGAGGACGGGATGACCGTCGAGGCGGACACGATCTACCTTATCCCTCCCAAGAAGGAGATGATCGTATCCGGCGGCAAGCTACTGCTCACCGACAAGGATCCGGGACAGACACTAACGCTGCCGATCGATCACTTCTTTCGGTCGCTGGCACAAGACCTGGGCGAGGGGGCGGTGGGGATTATCTTGTCGGGAACGGGCAGCGATGGCTCTCGCGGCATTCGCGCCATCCACGAGGCTGGCGGGTTGGTGCTCGTCCAAAGTGTCGAGACCGCCAAGTTCGATGGCATGCCGAAAAGCGCGGTCGAGACCGGCGTCGCCGATTTCGTCTTGCCGGTCGAGGAAATGCCCCAGACCCTGATGCGGTACATCGGTCATCCGCTTGCCGAAGGCATCAAAGGGCCCTGGGGCGCCGACTCGACTCGCGAGCCGGCCATGGATACGGTCTATCGTCTGCTCAGGGATCGCTACGGTATCGACTTCACGTATTACAAGCCGAACACCGTGGCGCGCCGTACCGAGCGACGTCTGATGCTGAACCAGTCGCTCGACCTGGAGGATTACGTCAAGCGCCTCGAAGAGAGTCCCGACGAACTGAACCTCCTTTACAAGG
>CAZFKF010000358.1:0-5832 GCA_964518805.1 uncultured Planctomycetaceae bacterium
CGTCGCTCTCCACCGTCGTGTCATTGACCGGCGTGATCGTAATCGTCGTGCTGGATGAGCCCGCGGGAATTGTCACCGTCCGCGTGCCCGTCGACGTATTGAAGTTCGGCAACCCCGAATAATCCGCGTTCATCACGGCGTAGCTCGCAGTGCCGCTCACCGAGTAGTTCACGGTCAGGGCGGTCGCAGTGCTGTCGGTCCGCGTCACGGTGAACTGTCCCGTCGTCTGTCCTTCCTCCGTGGCCGTGTTATCGTTGGCCGTAATCGTGACCACCGGTGGGTCCATGATCCAAATCGCGTCGGCCACTACCACGCCATCGGCATCGTCGGACAACTCGACCGTCAGTTGGCCGCTATCGATCCAATAGCTCCCCAATGCCTGCCAAGTCCAGTTGTCAAATTCCGCGTCGGCCGGGGCAAGCTGCTGGTTGACGCGCACGGCGCCCACTTCCTCGTCGCCATCAAACATGGCAAAGGGGGCATTTGTGGCCTGATCGCCGGCCGCCGACCACGTGACATAAACCTCGTACATGGCAGACGGCAGATCGGAAAACGTCCAGGCGGCTTTGCTGTCGCCGGTGCCTGCGGCATGACGCCGGGAGTCGCCCAAAAAATCCCCTTGGCCGCCGCTGCCGTCGCTCCAGCCGGTCCCCGATTCCGCATAGCCGGGATCGCCGTTGTCAAGCAAGGCCATGGGAACGAGGCTGCTGGCAAGGCGCCGAGAGAAAACGCCTCGCAAGTCCCCCTCCCCCCTGCCGCTCCAGGCAGCCGCGTAGCCCTCCCCAATGGCTGCAAGGCTGACGAACCCTTGAGAGCCCTCGGGCGTGGTGTTGACGAGCAACTCGTCGCCCACGGCGACGCCGAGGATATCGTACTCTCGCACGAACACGCCGTTGCCGTCGCCAGGGCCTTTGCCGCTCCAAGAGATCACCATTCCGCGGTGATCGTTGTACGCGACCGAAGGAAGCTTTTGGTCGCCGTCCGTCGTCGTGTTTACGAGCCACTCGCCGCCCAAGGGCTGGCCCGCCGCAGTGAAGCGCTGGGCAAGGATGCCGAACCCGCTGCCGTCTTGACCATCGCCTTGCCAGGCGATGGTGTACTCCCCGTCCGTCCGCACGCCGATGGCGGGACGCTTCTGGGCACCTGCGGTCGTCGTGTTCACTAAGACCTCTCCGCCCACCCGCGCGCCGGCTGCATCGTAGCGCTGGGCATAGATACCCGAGGCATCGCCGTCCTGGTCGCCGTGGCTCTGCCAGGCCACCAGGAAGCCGCCGTCCGGCGAGGCGGCCAGCGCGGGCGACTGCTGCGTGCGCCTTGTCTCGCTGTTGATGAGAAATTCCCCTCCTTGCGCTACCCCGCTTCCGTCATACCGCCTGCCGAAGATCCCCCACGTATCACCTGAGCCGTTGCCGCTCCACACTGTGACGAAGCCCCCGTCGGCCAAACAAGCCACGGTGGGCGTCTCTTGATCGCCCTCGGCGGTGACGTTCACCCGGAACTCCGTGCCGAGCGCCTGCCCTTCGGCATCGAACCGCTGGCCGTAGACCCCGATCCGGTCGCCGTCCTGGCCGTTGCTTTCCCAGACGATCATCGTGCTGCCATCCCCGGCCGCAGCGACGCTGGGGCTCTTCTGATCCCCAACGGTTCTCGTGTTCACTCGGAACTCGCCAGCCAGCGGCTCGCCTGTCGGATCGAAACGGCGGGCATAGACGCCAGCGCCGTCGCCGTCCTGGTTGATGCTTGTCCAGGACACCAGGTAGCCGCCGTCGGGCAGGGGCGCCACGGCATTGCCCGACTCAGCCAACTTCTGGGTCCCGGTCGTGACAGCGTTGACAAGCCGCTCGTCTCCCAAGGGGACGACGCTCAGCAGTTGGCGGACCTCCAAGGATTCGATCAACAGGCTCCGAGGAGACTTCCTCTTGATGTCCCGGTGGGTGGCCCGGGACCTACGGCGCGATGCTTCCCGATTCCACGGCAACGACCAGAAACTCATGGCAAGACCTCCCTCGTCAGATTGCCGATCCGTCGACCGGCTGAAATCGAGTCTTTCGATGGTTCGATCACTACTTCATTCCGGTAGAAGAAACATGCCTCCAAACCACTTCCGAACCGCGCCGGCGCTCAGCTATGTGCTCTCCAATTGCCGCGCCAGCTTGCGAAGGTGCTGAGCGATTGCCTCATAGGCGGTCGTCTTGTTCGGCAAGCAATCGACCGCCTTCAAGAAAGCCAACTCGATGGCGTGCTTCGCCTCAGCGATCCGATGATCTTCCTCGCGACAGGTCTCCTTCCCGACTCCTCGCAACGCGTCGACAACCGCTTGCACGAGCTTCGCCCGGATCCATGGCAGCCCATCCCGTCCCAAGGGGGCTCGGCCGAGCACCTCGGCCCATACATTGCCGATCTTCTCAAGATCGAGAACCCGCTCACGACCCACGCGGGTCGAGAACACCAACAGCGGCCGAACCTGGGATTCGGTTGCCGGGAGAATGTTGCCAATTGGCAACATCCGCAGGTGGTCGAGGACATCGGCAGCGGCGATCAGGCGACAGGCGCGGCTCCGGCTAATGTCAAATTGGGCGACACAGTAGGCGTCGAAGGTCGCGTGCGACTCCCGGTGAAGCTGGCGGTCCCGGATCGTCCGCAGCGCGCAGCCGGCAAAGTAGAACCCCTCGTTCCCAGCCTTGATAGCCCGCTCGCACTGGAAAAGGAGTTGCCGCTCCTCGTCGGTCAAAGCTTCTGTCCGCTCAACGGTAGCCTGCATCGGTGACCCTTTCTCAAACGACTGCTGCGGCGGGGCGAACCATATCGACGGAGCACCCAAGAAGCGCTGGGCAAGATTTGCCCTCGCGCGCAGCATCACGCTCTTCGCCAACCACGCAGCGCGGTTAAGAATCCTCCCTTGAAACGCCCATGTCCAAACGCGCCCCGCACGCGGAACTAGGCCGGAGAACATGGAAACTGACGCGAACGCGGAAGAATTCCCATCGTTCTGAGACTCTCTCCGCCAATCGCCCGAACGGGAAAACTCACGAGACAGCTCGTGATTCAGAATCGCCATTCCTTGTAGCAAAGCGCGGAAGAATTGCAAGCGGATCCATCGTGAGATAACCGCCGTTCCCTCGGCCACCCGGGCACAAGCGACATCGCCGGTGGCCGGAATCCGCGAGCCCTTCGGCCCAACAGTGCCTGCCGATTACCGCCCCTAACTGTAGTGCAGGCATGAGGTTCCGCGAATTCATTACGCCGATGTGCGGTTGAACGGCGGCTTCTTCAGAAGCTGGCATGGGTGGGTGTTTCCACTCGGGCAAACCCCCCAAGAAAGTTTCTTGTCTCGCGAAAGAATCGGGATCAAGATGCACCCGGGCTATCTTGATTTGCCGCTGTCACGGTCTGCCGAGTCGTCGGACCCGCGCTGCAAGTCGTTGGACGGGCGGGGTTTGGATCGTCGAGAGGAACGATGCCGTGCCGATCGCGCTCTGTCTTGTCGGATCGCGGGAGCCTTCAGTCAATTCGGACAACAGTCATGCTCTCTGCGGCGGCAACCGGTCTCCCCTCGATTGCGGCAGTCCGGCCGACTTTTTGCCGGAAATCGATGGCCGCGCCGGTATTCTGTGACCGGTTTTCCCTTCGGATCGCAATTAACAATAAGGAGAAACCGCGTCTGTCCCACGAGCGAAGCGCCATGCGCATCCACGTGCGAATCCACCGCCCGCAAGTCATCGCGAGGGGGCCAGCGGTCTCGGACCTTTCGCTCCTGGATAAGGCACCGACGATGCTCGCCCGGGCGCGGACGATCCAGCAGGTCATATCGTGTCGTAACTCTGCGGAGGCGCTCCGCCTGTATGCCAGGTCGACGGCGGCGGGCCAGAATATCGAGCGCCGAGCGGCGGAGATGAGGCTTCTGTCAGAACGAAAAGCAGGGGAACTGCTCGCCGCCTTCCATCTCCACGGCGGCGACCGGAAATCGGCAAGGCGTGCCCGGCGACCGACCCTCAAGGACTTTGGCATCACCCCGAGTCGGTCGGCCCGGTGGCAGCAAGCGGCCTTGGTTCCTCAAGCGGTCCTTGAGCGATACCTTCGCCAGGCAGCCGAACAGGGCGAGGAGCCGAGTTGTTCCGGGCTTCTCCGTATGGCCGCCTGTTGTCGCACCGCCATCAACGCATCCGAAGACCGCACAAGCCTTTTCGATCGCGTTGCCTGTGCGCTGCGGCGGATGGCGGCGCGAAAGAAGGAATTCACCTGCATCTATGCCGCTCCTCCCTGGCCCAACGGCGACAGCGACAAGAGTGTCGACGGCTCCAGGTTCAATGGCGTCTCGATCGCCGCGATGCTCAAACGCCTGCCCGTTAGGCAGGTGGCCGGCCGGAACGCCCAGCTCTACCTTCTTTCGACATCCGAAGCTCTTTCGGAGGCGATAACTGTCCTTCATGCGTGGGGCTTCCGGTATGCTTCGTGTCTGTTCCGGGCGAGAACTTCCGCGAACTCGGTCGACTGTTGGCGGCAGGCTGGCGACATTCTGGTTCTCAGCGTCCGAGGCGAACCAGATTCTGACGGAACCGCCCCGGTGATTCGGACAGACGGGGGCTCCCAGCCAGCGCCCGATCGTCTCGGCGGCGCCCGTGGGCTCTTGGAACGCATTGGCCCGGGGCCGCGCCTCAATCTCTTTGGCAGCGTCCCTGCACCGGGCTGGACGCTGGCCTTGGACGGCTGAAGTACGTAGGAGCCTCGGCGCATTCCAAGGCAAGGATCATGGGATGGAGAGGCCCCGTCGAAGCCGCAACCTCGCGTCAGTAAACGTCCGTGCTGTGGAGAGAGCGGCCCGAAGTGCATCAGCCTTCCCCCGCCTGGGCATCGCTCAAAGCATCCTCGAAGAACTGCTCGTGCTCTCGAACCGCCTCCCGGTCCTCGAAAAGCGCCTCGCTCCGCTCCGCAATCCGTTCGGAAACGGACTTTCGGTAATCCCGATCCGCTGCCAGGCGGATCGCCATCGCCACATAGGCGTCGGGCGACCACACCACTAGATCCTCCAGGCCCATTTTGCGATAGAGCCCCAGCGCGTACCGCTGAACCATGAGTCCTCCAGGCAGCGTGACCACCGGCAGCCCCAACGAAAAGGCGTCGTAGCCCGTTAGCGACGAGCTGTAGTGAGGTGGGTCCAGGAGCACGTCAGCCAGCGACAACCATCGGTAGTAGTCCGCGGGTCCTTGGGGCAGGGAGAAGAGCACCCGCTTGGCAGCCCCTCCCAGCGTCTTGGCGAACCGCGCTTGAAGCTGCGCCGCCACGTGCTTGTGACGCCCCTCCAGGAGGACAAGATACCCTTGCGCGTCGTTCTCCAAGATGCCCCGCAAGAGTGCGTCGAAGTCGGGATGGAACTTCGACAACCGCTGTGGACAGAAGTAGAGGTGCCCTTGTTCGGGCAGGCCGAACATGCTGCGGCCGGCAGGCGGTGCGGCGGGGATGCGACGCTGATAAGTGGGAATCGTGCGGAACTGGTAGAGCTTCTCGGCGTAATGCTCCTCGGCCCCTTCCGGCTCGATGAGCCTGCTTGAGAGGAAGTGATCCACAGCGGCAATCCCCGTCGTGCCGTGCGTGCCAAAGCCGGTACACTGGACCTGGGCCACGTGGGCAAAAGGCAGATAATAATTGAGGGGATCCGTCCCAAGCTGCCAGTGATAGAGGATGTCACAGCGGGCCGAGGCCACCTGGTCTACCGCGTCCGAGAACCGATCGGCCAAGGGAACCCAGGTTACGTCCGGGCGACGGATCTCACGGCGGCAGGCCGCCACAACGCTCTGCGAGCAGAGCACTATCACCTCGAACCTGTCCCGGTCC
>CAZFKF010000359.1:0-5822 GCA_964518805.1 uncultured Planctomycetaceae bacterium
CATGCGCCGATCTCCGACAGCCGGACCTCCAGTTCGACGGCGTTTTCGTCGGGCGCAATGGGGGTCGCCGCCTGGGCAATCACCGGCCCGGCGTCGACCCGCGGGGTCATGTGGATTACGCTCACCCCGGTTTGCGTTTCGCCGTGATAGATCGCCCAGTTGATCGGGGCAGCCCCGCGATACTTGGGCAACAGCGACGCGTGCAGATTGATTCCGCCCAGCCGCGAGATGGCCAAAACGGCGGCGGAGAGGATCTGCCCGTAATCACAGACCACAAACAGATCGGCGTCTATGGCGGCGAGTTTCGCCTGGGCGTCCGCTGCGTTGATGCTCTCCGGATCGAAGATCGGCGTGCCGTGCTCGTGCGCGACGTCACGCATTGGGCTGGGGGGTAGGCCGGGCCGCCGGTCTTTGACTGGGCCGGTCACCAAGGCCACGACCGTGTGGTGCGTCTCAAACAGTCCACGAAACGTCGGCACGGCGAACGGCCCCGTGCCCATCATCACCAACCGCATGGAAAGCCGCCTGTGCCTTTGGAGCGAAAACCATTACCGAAAATGTAAACACTCGCCAGGAAGTTGCAACCGCCCGGGCGAAAAAGACATCGAGTCGGGGAGAGGGAGAGGTGGAGGAAGGAAACGCGGGGACGAGGCCGAGCGATGCAAAGGGCAAGTCCAGCCGGCTTTGTTCACGCTTCGCGTTTGCGTGTCTTCTTGACGCCCCCGGGGGCTTCGTGTATCCCTGGATCATCATTGCTACGCTAATGCTAATCAATGCCAATCGAATGACGCCACCGATCGCCCCAATTGGGCTGGATTATGTGGCTGCGGCTGCCCGGACCGCTGGACTCGACACCGAGGTGCTGGATCTCTGCTTGGGCGACGGCGCCGAGGCGCGGATGGTCGAGTCCCTGCAGCGACAATCGTGGGAGTTGATCGGAATCTCCTTCCGCAACGTCGATGACTGCTTCTAGCCCGGCGGCGCATGGTTCGTATCCGACTTGATGGGACTCGTCTGGATGGTTCGGCAGTTGTCCGACGCTCCCGTCGTGCTCGGGGGAGTGGGGTATTCGATCTTCTCCCGGGAGATCCTCGGCCGCACGGGGGCGGATTTCGGAGTCCGCGGCGACGGCGAGCACGCCCTGGCCTCTCTTGTGCGCGAGTTGCGGGGCGAACGGCGTTTCGACAGAGTGGACGGCTTGCTTTGGCGCGACGGTGGTCAGATCCGAGAGAATCCACCGGCCTGGCCGAGCCCGTGGGCCGCTCCCACGTCTCGCGATGCCGTGGACAACGACACCTATTTCCGCCGCGGCGGGCAGATCGGCGTCGAGACCCGGCGCGGCTGCCCTCGCAACTGCCTCTACTGCGCCGATCCGCTGGCCAAAGGGGCTGCCAGCCGGTTGCGCGATCCAGCGGAAGTGGCCGACGAGATTGCCGGGCTGGTCGCCCGGGGCATCGACGTGCTCCATCTCTGCGACAGCGAATTCAATATCCCGGCGGCCCATGCGCGGGCCGTATGCCAAGAGCTGATCCGCCGCCGCTTGGGCCAGCGGGTACGGTGGTACGCGTATCTAGCGGTAGTTCCTTTCGACGCGGAATTGGCGGGACTGATGCGTCGCGCGGGTTGCGTGGGGATCAACTTCACCGGCGACTCGGCGAGCGCCACCATGTTGAAGACCTATGGGCAGTCGCACCATCGCGACGATCTGGCCGACGTCGTCCGGCGCTGCCGCGCCGAGGGGATTGCCGTGATGCTCGATCTGCTGTTGGGAGGTCCGGGCGAAACGCCGGAGACGGTGGGCGAGACCATCGAGCAGGTGCGCCGGATCGGCCCAGACTGCGCGGGCGCGGCGTTGGGCCTGCGTCTTTACCCGCGGACCGGAATCACCGATCTGGTCGCCTCCGAGGGCCCGATGGAAACGAACCCCGCCATCCGTCGACACTACGAGGGACCGATCGACCTGGTGCGGCCGACGTTCTACATCTCGCCCGCCTTAGGCCGACATCCGGCCCGAGTGGTCCGCGAACGGATCGGCAACGACGCGCGGTTCTTCGCCCCCATGGACGACCAGCCTCTGGCGGCAGCCTCGGCGAGCGAGAATACCGACCACAACTACAACGACAATCAGGCCCTGGTCGACGCCATCGCCGCCGGCGCCCGCGGGGCGTACTGGGACATCCTCCGTCGACTCCGCGGGGCCGGGTGACGCAGACGCGAAGTCTGTTGTCTGCCCCCCCAACTCCCTCTTCCCCGCTCCCCGCGCCCAAGCTGCAAGGCCCGCCGGGCGATGGTACAATGGACCGAATGGGCCTACCGACCGATCCTGCTCCGGTGCTTCGAATTCTTGCAGCCTTCAGCCGGCACGAGGCTGCACTGGCTTGGGCTCGCCATCGGGCCGAGGCGGCCTGGGGCTCCATCGGCCTTGAGAGCCCTGCCTTCCCGTTCGACCACACCCCCTATTATAACGGCACCATGGGGGCTGGGCTCCGCAAGGTCTTCTTTGCTTTTGGTCATTTCGCCGATCCAGGGGCTCTCGCCGATTGGAAACTCGCAACGAACGCGTGGGAGAAAGAGTACGCCGAGGCGGCCGGCCACGAGGAGCCGCGACCCCTGAACCTGGACCCTGGCTATCTGACGCTCGGCAAGCTGGTCCTTGCCTCGACGAAGGATTTCGCCCACCGCATCTACCTCGGACGCGGCATCTATGCCGAAATCACCCTCTATTACAAACAGCGGCGCTGGCAGCATCATGCGTGGACATTCGCCGACTATCGTTCGGCTGTGTACCAGGCATTCTTCTGTCAATGTCGCGAGCATCTCCATACCGAGCTGCGTAGGACGAGTATCCGACCACTCCAAAATGGGGACGGGTCGGAGACCCATCCTACGACCGGAAAGGAGCGTCTGACGTGATTTGGCTCGTGGCCGGGGCATTGATTCCCAGCATGTTGATCGCCTGGGCCGGTGGGTTTGCGGTCCGTCGTTGGGGACCACATTGGGGATTCGTCGATCGGCCCGGACACCGCAAGGTCCACAGCCGTCCCATGCCCACCAGCGGTGGGCTGGCCATCTGGCTTGGGATTGTCGTGCCCATGGCCCTGGGGCACATGTTGCTGGCAGCCGTCGTCGCAGCCCGGGCTGGTTCGTCCGCGTGGGCGGCTTTCCACATCGCGGTGCCGGCGTTCGTCGAGCCGCACCTCAGCGGTCTGGTGCAACAATCGGGCAGGCTTTGGATGCTGTTGGCCGGAGGGACCGTGTTGATGGTCCTGGGGCTGATGGACGACCGCCGTGGCCTGGACTGGCGATTGCGCCTGGGCATTCAGACGTCGGTGGCCATCGGGGTCGTCCTGGTCGAGCCGCGCCTGCGCATGACGATCTTCCTCGACACCCCTTGGCTCACCTCCGCACTGAGCGTGGCGTGGATCGTAGGGCTGATCAACGCCTTCAACATGCTCGACAACATGGACGGGCTGTCGGCAGGCGTGGCGTCGATTGCGGCGGTCGTCTTCGCAGCCGTCTTGTTGTTGGTGCCCGATCCGATCCGCCATCCGCCGCAGTTGTTCGTGGGGGGCTTCCTGCTGGTGCTGGTAGGATCGCTCATGGGATTTTTGTGGCACAACCGGCCGCCGGCCCGGCTCTTCATGGGCGACGCCGGCGCCTACTTGATCGGCTACTTGCTGGCCGTTTCGACGCTCACGGCGACGTTCGCCGGTCAGGACGCACCCCATGCCATCCTGGCCCCGTTGTGCGTGCTGGCAGTTCCACTCTACGACGCGACCACCGTGATCGCCATCCGGCTTCGCCAAGGACGCAGCCCGTTTGTGGGCGACAAAAGCCATTTCTCGCACCGCCTGGTGGAACTGGGGATGACCAAGCCGCAGGCGGTGCTGACGATCTATCTGGCGACCACAACGTGCAGTCTGGGGGCCTTTCTGTTGCACGAGGTCGATTTAGCCGGGGCGTGCGTTGTTCTCCTGCTGGTGGCGTGCATGCTGGTGCTGGTTGCCATTCTGGAGACGACCGGACGCCGCAATCGCGGTGAAGGCGACAAGGGGGGCTCCTCCAATGGCCCGACCTAAGGCCGCCTCGAACAGGACTCCGCTTCCTCCGCAAGCGGACACGCGGCAAGCAGGGGGCGAGAACAACGGGGCGGGCTTCAGCCGTGGGGCCCGGCCATGGCTGCTGGCGGGCGCGACGGCTCTTCTGGTCGCCCGTCTGCTCTTCCCCAGCGAGTCGGCGGCGTCGCAGGGGGATGGCATGCCGGCGGTGATGCTGTGGATCGTCCTGGCCGTGGTATGGCTGCTGGGCGAAATCGGACAACCTCGTTTCCGTCTCCGGTTTGGCTGGATCGACGGGGCGATGCTGCTCGTGGTGGCATGGCACACGATCGCAGCCCTCTGGGCCGCGGCCCATCTGAGTCCCCGCCCCGCGGTCAATATGCTTTGGGAATGGGTCGGGTTCGCGGTGGGGTTCTTTCTCATCCGGCAGCTCATTGCGGGGCCGCGCGAGGCCCGGGCTTTGGTTGCCGTGATGTGCAGCATGGCCGTGGCCTTGGCGGCTTTTGGGCTCTATCAGTACGGTTACGAGCTGCCGGCCACGCGGGCCGCGTTCGAGGCTGATCCCGATGGGGAATTGGCGAGGGCGAATCTCTGGTATCCGCCAGGCTCTCCGGAACGCGAGGTCTTCGCCAAGCGATTGGAGAGTGTGGAGCCGATCGCCACTTTCGCGCTGACCAATTCCCTGGCCGGTTTCTTCGCCCCGTGGCTCATCGTCCTTGCTGGTATGGCCACGCTGGAACGGGCGAAGGACAAACGAAGAGTCGCCTGGTGGGGGCCACTTCTCTGCGCCGTGGTCGTGGCCGCTTGCCTTCTCTTGACGAAAAGCCGCAGCGCGTACCTGGCCGTGCTCGTCGGCCTGGCGTTTCTCGGGATCGCGTGGCGTGGCAAGTCGGCCCGCGTGCCTTGGAAGCTCTTGGCGTGGACCACGGCCGTCGTGGCCGGCTTGGTGGGAGCGGCCATCGCCGCACGCGGACTAGACCTCGAAGTTCTCTCCGAGGCCGGCAAATCGCTTGGCTATCGCGGGCAGTACTGGCGAAGCAGCCTGGCCATGATTGCGGACCATCCGCTCATGGGGTGCGGGCCGGGGAACTTCCAAGATGCGTACAAGGCCTACAAGCTGCCAGAGGCGAGCGAAGAGATCGCCGAGCCGCACAACTTCCTTATCGAACTCTGGGCCACCGCTGGTACGCCCGCCCTGTTGGCGCTGGTGGCGATGCTGGGCGGTTTCTATGTCTCGGTGCTACGCGCGCGGTCGGACCAAGCCGGCGCACCGGCGCGAGAGACATCGCCGAGCAACCAAGAAAAGGCAGAAAAGCAATCCCCGGGAGTTGTCTACGGTGGCGCCTTGCTGGGATTTGCGTGCGCAGGGGCAATTGGAGCGGTCAGCCCCGCCCCGCCTTCGCTCATGGTTTTCGCGATAGCCGTCCCGTCTGTGTGTCTTGCCGCGGGTGCCCTGTGGAATTGGGTCGTCGGAGGAAATCTCTCGGCCCAATTGGCGGCCATTGGTGCTGCGGTTCTCCTAGTCAATCTCCTAGCGGCTGGGGGAATCGGCTTCGCGGGTGTGGCCGGCAGCCTATGGCTCCTGATCGCCATCGCGCTCAGTGCCATCGATGGCTGGAGAAGAGCCTCTTTACCGGCGTGGATTGGCATCGTTCTGCTGGCAACCACAGGCGGCGTGGCCTACGCGTGCTACGCGAGCGCCTACAGGCCGGTGCTTCAATGCGAAGCGGCGATGGAACGCGCTCAGCGTCATCCGCGGCAAAT
>CAZFKF010000360.1:0-5811 GCA_964518805.1 uncultured Planctomycetaceae bacterium
ACCAACTCCCTGGTCGTCGACGCCGCGCCGCGCGACCTGGCCGAAGTGGAACTGCTTGTCGCCCGGCTCGATACCGACTCGTCCGAGGCCGTCCTCCAGACCCGCGTCTTCAAGCTCCAGAACACGCTGGCCAACGACGTGTACGTCACGCTGCAAGGGGCGATCGACGCGGCCCGCGGCGGCGGGCGGGGCGCGGAGAAATCGGCCGCGTTGGAACTGCTGACCGTCGATCCCAAAGGGGAGCGGATGCTCAAGTCGGGGATCCTCAGCGACGTGCGGGTCACGCCCGACGTGCGCCTCAACACGCTCATCGTCTCCGCGCCGGCCGGCAGCATGGACCTCATCGCCGCCCTCATCCGGCAATTGGACTCGCCGGGCGCCGTGGCCCAGATCAAAGTCTTCCGCGTCACCAACGGCGATGCCAACTCCCTGATCCAGATGCTCCGCTCGCTGCTGCCGTCGCAGGTGGGCGGGCCGCAGTTGTCGTCGGCGCCCGGGGAATCGTCCATCGTGCCGATGCGGTTCTCCAGCGACTCGCGGACCAACAGCATCATCGCCGTGGGCTCGCCGGGCGACTTGAAGATCATCGAGGCGCTCCTCTTGCGCCTCGACACCCAGGACGTGCAGCAGCGCAAGAACGAGGTGTACCGGCTGAAGAACTCGCCGGCCAATGACGTGGCCGTGGCGGTGAACGACTTCCTCCGAACGCAGCGCCAATTGCAGTTGGCGGTGCCTGGGGCGCTCAACCCGTTCCAGCAGATCGAGAGCGAAGTCGTCGTCGTGCCGGAGCCGGTCAGCAACTCGCTGATCGTCAGCGCCACGCCGCGGTACTACAAGGACATCATGGCCCTGGTGGAGAAACTCGACGCCCAGCCGCCCCAGGTGATGATCCAAGTGCTGATCGCCGACCTCACGCTGCGCAACACGGACGAATTCGGCGTGGAACTTGGGCTGCAAGACTCGGTCCTCTTCAACCGGAGCCTGCTGGACAAAGTCTTCACGATCACGAACACGACCCAGCAAAGCACGCCGTCGGGAATCATCACCTCGACGCAACAGGAGATCGTCTCCGCCACGAACACGCCCGGCTACAATTTCAACAACCAGGAACTGGGAAACTCGGGCAGTTCCAAGTCGCTGAACAATGCGCAGCAGGTCGGGCCGCAAGGTCTGTCGAGCTTCAGCCTCGGACGGATCAACAATGAGCTGGGATTCGGCGGGCTGGTGCTTTCGGCCTCCAGCGAATCGGTGAGCGTGCTGGTCCGGGCCCTTCAGGAATCGCAGCGGCTCGAAGTCCTCGGCCGGCCGCAGATCATGACCCTCGACAACCAGCCGGCCTTCATCCAAATCGGCAAACGCGTGCCCCGCATCACCGGAACCCAAGTGAACCAGATCGGCCAGGCCAATACGATCGACCTGGTCAACGTCGGCCTGATCCTCGGCGTGACCCCGCGGATCAGCCCCGAGGGCATGGTGGTGATGGAGATCGATGCCGAGAAGTCCGACGTCGGGCCGGAGGCCGAAGGCATTCCGGTCTCCATTTCCGGAAGCACCGTGATCCGTTCGCCGAGCTTCAACACCACGATGGCGCAGACCACGGTGAGCGCCCGGGACGGCGAGACGATCGTGCTCGGCGGGTTGATCACGCGCAGCACGACGAAGACGGAACGCAAGGTGCCCTATTTGGCCGACGTGCCGGTTCTCGGCAACTTGTTCAAGTACCATGCCACGCAGAACAAGCGAACGGAACTGCTGATCATCCTCACGCCGCACGTCGTGCGCACGCCTGAGGAAGCCGAGCGGATCAAGCGGGTCGAGTCGTCCCGGATGCACTGGTGCCTGGAAGACGTGTACCAGGTGCACGGCGACGCGACGCTCTTGAAGAACGGCGGCCAGGTGATCTACCCGGACAGCAATCCGCGGGGGACTCCGATGAACGACGAGGCGGTTCCCAAGCCGGTTCCCAAAGACAAGTCTGCCAAAGAGCGTCCGCCAGCGCCGGGATTGGAGGCTATTCCCCCGACGCTTCCGCTTCCGGAGTCGAATCTCATGCCGCAGTCCAGGTCCGGCGATTCCTCGCTGCGCGTGGTGCCCAAGGAGCCGGCGGACAAGCCTTCGGTCGACGCCGCCCAGACGCCGTCCCGCAGCCGGGTCGTGCCGGCGGGCTATCAACCGGCCGTGGACAGGAGTCCGCCGTACGCCCAAACCGGCTACCCGGAACAATGATCGCAGGATGGTCCACGACTTGAGCAGGTGTCAGAACACAGCATTGTCCACGGGTGGGGAGTCAGATTTCATGTCGGCGACGCGGACGATCCAAGAGAACCGACCTTTGCCGCCGAGGGGCAGGAAGAGGTCCGCTTCCTTCGCTTGGTTGGGCTCGTCGGTCCTGTTGTACCTGTTGGGGCTCTCGGGCTGCGCCACCTGGGATCTGAGCGAGGCGATGAGCTGGTCCGCTCCCTCGCCCAAACCGCAGACCCCGGCGCGCATGACCGATGTCTGGACCGACACCGTGTTCTTCCAGCCGGGGCAGCGCGGGGTGCGAGGGTTCGGCGGGCGCGTCATGTTCTACGGGAAGGACGAGAACAAGCCGATCGCTGTCGACGGCATATTTACGGTCCTGGCGTTCGACGACACCGACAACTATGCAGGCGGGCCGCCTTCGGACAAGAGGACCCCCGACAAGAAATATGTGATCCGCGCCCAGGAATTGCCGGCCCACTACAGCAAGTCCGACATCGGGCATTCGTACAGCTTCTGGCTGCCGTGGGACGAAGAGGGAGGGCCGCAGCGCCGCATCTGCCTGGTTGCCCGCTTCGAGCCCAAGAAAGGCAGGACCATTGTCTCGCAACCCTCGCAGCATGTGCTGCCGGGGACGACGCCGGTAGCATCGGTGCCGGCAGGTCGGCCGGTGGCTGGCGAAAAGACGGCCGCCGCAGAAGACGGCCGAGTTCAGTCGGCAAGCTACGACGCCCCGGCCGATGGTCCTCCGCGGCGCGACGAACTCGCGACCCTCACGCTCGATGTGCCGCCGAGTTTTGCCCGCTCTGGAAACCCCACGGCACTCAGCTCGCAAAGCGCGAAACCGGATGCAGCAAGTGTTCTCGCTGACAACCGAGGCGCCGTCAGCGCGGAGCCGTCGCCTTCTGCTTCAGGTTCGGCGCGGACGGCGGGCGCGGCGTCGGCAGATACTCGGCAGGGGGCATCGGGCGATTCAACACCTTCAACTCATTCCTCACGGAGTCGATTCCCGGCTCGAAGAGGATTAGGCTCTCCGCTAAAGTCCGATCCCGTTCGGACGCAACCGCTCCCCGCAACGTGGCCGTCGCGCCTTCCACCGACACCACGATCCGGCTGGTCGACTGAAAGTGCGGACAGGCCATCAACAGATCCGTCAGGTCCTGGGCAACAGCTTCCTCGGGCGGCCGAGTAAGGTCGAAGGCCAACGAGAGCCTCGGTTCGTACGGTTCCGAGCGCGAATGGCGCGGCATCGAACCGGTTCGGTTGGCATCGGGCGCGGTCGATCCCACAATCGGAGCAATTGAGGTTTGCACGCGCCGCGTCTGGCCGCCCTGTTCCCTTCCCACGAAGCCTCCACCCTCCTGCAAGTCGCGCCCCACAAAGGCGTTCGGCCGGCGATTGCCGCGGATGAACCGCTCGCTAAAGTTCACCGTGCCCACGCCGGTGGATTCCTTGGCGGCGCCTTGCCCCAACGACCCACCGCCGGCGCGGCTACCGAACATCTGCGCGTGGGCTTGAGGTGTGGCCATCAGAACGACGAGTGCCAAGCCGACGATGAAGGGCACGAACTTCATGGCGTGATCCTCGGTCTGTCGAAGCGGCGGGTGGGAACTTGCCACGGGTGGGCTTTTCTTATTGTATGAACCGCGCCGCACCATGCCAACCGTCCATCCTGGGGGAATTGTACCTAAGACGGCGCCGATCCGGCTTCAACGGGTGGAGGGCACCGACCACCTGTAAGCATTCTCCCCTGCATATCGTTCTCGAAAATGACGGACAACCCCCTGCATGAGGGCCTATTGTGAGACAAAGCAGGAAGGGCTAACTTAATGGCTTGTGGCGCCTTAGTCGGGGTGTCGGTGAGAAGGGTGAGGCCAAAGGCGATTCGACTGTGATTGGCCTCGCGGAACTGCCGATACTCTGTGGCAATCGTCGCCTGCCCAGCCCCAGTGCTTTCCATGGGACTCCTTCTTGCCGCCGCTTCCTTTCGCAGGAAGGACGGACCGTTTCGTCAGGCCCGAGCGACCCAGGAGGGCGGGTCTCCGACTCGTCCGCGACGGCTCAAGCGAGCCATCCTTCGCTGACGGACAAGCGGGAGCGGATGAAGCCTCAGCGACGAAAGGCCAGTAGACCCCCATGTAATGGTGGGTGCGGGCATGTTCGCATTCGCGCGGCCCGCCGGGCTTTGGAGCCGTTTGGGAAACCGCAGTCGGTCCGGGGAAGGTTTTGTTCCCAGGCAGGCTGACCATAAACACGTTTGCATTACGGACTCAGAGTCTTTTGTTAATTGAGGAGACGACCAGTGGCATCCAGACGCTTCGTGACCCTCGACGGCAATGAAGCGACCGCCAACATTGCCCACCTGTGCAACGAGGTGATGGCGATCTATCCGATCACACCATCCTCGGGTCTGGGGGAAATGCCGGACGCTTGGGCGGCGGCCGGCCGCAAGAACATCTTTGGAACGGTCCCCCATGTGGTGGAGATGCAGAGTGAAGCCGGGGCGGCTGGGGCGGTCCACGGCGCGCTGCAAGGCGGGGCCCTGACGAGCACCTTCACGGCCTCGCAGGGGCTTTTGCTGATGATCCCCAACATGTTCAAGATCGCCGGCGAGTTGACGTCGACGGTCTTTCACGTCACCGCCCGCACCATCGCCACCCACGCCCTGTCCATTTTCGGCGATCACAGCGACGTAATGGCCTGCCGCTCGACCGGCTGGGCCATGCTTTCGTCCGACTCGGTGCAGGAGGCCCAGGACATGGCGCTGATTGCCCAGGCCGCGACGCTGGCGGCCCGGGTGCCCTTCGTGCATTTCTTCGACGGCTTTCGCATCTCGCACGAAGTGAACAAGATCGAGCAGGTGACCGAGGACGACGTCAAGGCCATGATCGACATGGACCTGGTCGCCGCCCATCGCCGCCGGGCCATGAATCCGGAGCGGCCCATCCTCCGCGGCACGGCTCAGAACCCCGACGTCTTCTTCCAGGCCCGCGAAGCCTGCAACCCCCATTACCAGGCTTGCGCCGCGATCGTGCAGAAGACGATGGACAAGTTCGCCGCGCTGATTGGCCGCGCGTACCACTTGTTCGATTACGTGGGCGCTCCGGATGCCGAGCGCGTGATCGTGATCATGGGCTCGGGAAGCGGAGTCGTCGAGGAACTGGTGGACCGACTGGTCGCCGAGGGGAAGAAGGTGGGCCTGGTCAAAGTCCGGCTCTACCGGCCCTTCGACAATGCCGCCTTGCTGGCCACGATTCCGAACTCGGCAAAGCAGATCGCCGTCATGGATCGCACCAAGGAACCCGGCGCCGGCGGCGAACCGCTGTATCAAGATGTGGTCACGGCCCTGGCGGAGGGTTGGCAAGAGAAGGCGGGCACGGCCATTCCGCGGGTCATCGGCGGCCGGTACGGACTCTCGTCCAAGGAATTCACCCCGGCCATGGTGCTGGCCATCTTCGACGAACTGGCCAAGGCTTCGCCGAAGCGGCACTTCACGGTGGGAATCAACGACGACGTGACGAAGTTGAGCCTGGACTACGACGCCCACTACTCCACCGAAGGCGACGACGT
>CAZFKF010000361.1:0-5799 GCA_964518805.1 uncultured Planctomycetaceae bacterium
CATTATCGTTCCTTGTTTGTGTTCCTTACCATGGGCGACAGTAACTCAGGCGTGCTTCGGCACCCAACCCGGGGGGATCTGGACCGCCACGACCTCTCCCCGAACACACACTTCTCCATGAGCCGACACCGTGGCCGCGACTACAACCTTGCGGCCTGCCACCTGCTTCACCTTCCCGCGGACTTCCAGGGGTACGCCCAACGGCGTGGGACGGACGTAGTCCACGCGCAGCGACGCTGTGAGAAACCGAATTGCCGGCTGCGTGTCCATCGCTCGACCTTCCGCGCGACAGGTAGCCGCAGCGGCTGTTCCCGTGCCGTGACAATCAACGATGGAGGCGAGCAGGCCGCCGTAGACATAGCCTGGGGCTGCCATGTGGTAGGGCTGAGGAAGAAAAACGGCAACTGTCTCTTCCCCGTCCCAATAACTCTTCACCTTCAGGCCGTGTTCGTTCAGCCGACCACAACCGTAGCAATGGCTCAGCTCGTCCGGGTAGTAGTCTTGAAATGCTTTCTGATCAACGTGTTCCCCGCTATTGGACATAATCTGCCTCCAGTGAATAGGGAGGCTGTCCCCATGGGTTGCGGGCGGCCTCCAGGTTCACCCGCAACCGCCCCCCAACCCCAATCTCCGTGGAGCGGTAGTCCACGGTCAAGTCGCTGACGAGCTTCACACGAATGAGGTCCGTGGAACGGATTTGCGGCATGCAGAACGAACAGTGGCCGAGCGTGGGAACCAACACGAATTCCTTGATGTTCTGCGTCCCCCGGCCTGGATAGATGAATCCTTTGATGAACACCTTCTGGTCGCAACTCATCGTAGGCTGCAGTTCCAGGGCATATCGGGATACAAATTCGCCAGAATTCGGTTGAAGGTCCTGGAACGTGATTTCCTTGTACCCATGAGGCACGTCCCGTGTCACGAACTGCAAGATGACCGCGCCGCTCAGGCCGAATAAAACGGAGGTGCCGACACCAATGCGGGCTAAGGTGACACCAGTCTGGACCTCCCGAGCCTGGCGAAGCTGCCGTAGGGCCTTCCAGCCTACCATGCCCCCGACCAGCGGAACGAGGACGAAGAACCAGCTCACCGCCGCAGTCACTGAGAGTACACCCAACAATAAGCTGGCCACCGCCCAAAGATTCACGGCACGGTAGTCCGACTCAGGTTCGGTCGGGGTTTCGGGGAGAAAAGTTGCGAACGAGGTCATAGGGCTAGGCTCCGGCCTGGAGCGATTTCGCTACGTCGGTACGGTAGGCCACCGCGGCCGGCAGGTAGCCGACCACCGTGGCCAGCACGATCAAGCCGGGCACCAGCAACAACTCGATGGTCCGGAACTCCAGGGCTGTGACGCCCACGCCCACCTGGCTGGCGATCATCGGCGCCAGCAGACCGGTCAAGCCGTGGCCTAGGAGCACGCCGAGCAATCCGCCGCCCAAGGCCAAGAGAATCGACTCCAGGAGAATCACGGACATCACGATCGCTCGGCTGGCACCCAAGGCTCGCATGATCGCGATGTCATGGCGGCGATCGTTCATCGAATTGTAGATGCTCAGCAGAATGCCCATGCCCGCTACGACCACGACAAGTGCCGAGAGCACCAGGAGCAACAACTGCACGTTGCCGATGACTCGGTCGAATAGATCGGCGATGACAATTGCGGGCTTCACGGCCATCGCCTGCATCCCGGAATCGGTGTTACGGTTGATCTCGTCGGGCAACATCATAGCTGCTATCGGATTCTCGTCGATTCTAGTGCGCACGAGAATAGCGGATAGCGGATGGTCGTGGTGGTGTTCGTGGTGCGTCTCGCTATCGGCCGATTCCTTGGGGGCGGCCGACGTCTCCCGCTGCTGCGCATGGGCTGGGCAACGGAAGAACCCCTCAAGATTGATGAAAATCGCCCGGTCATTGGGCGTGCCCGTGGGCGAAAGGACGCCGACGACCGTGAATTCCTCGTGTCCTTCTTCGCCGTGCTTGGTCTTTTCCAGGCCGGTGGCGACCGGCCGGAAGTTGGAGCCAAGTTTGAGGTCGGCCCTTTGCGCCGCAGTCGCGCCCACCACAGCGTCGAACGGCTGATTGTCGCGAAAGTTCATGCCTGCCGCGAATTCGTACTTCTGATCGTTGCCGTACCTCAGACGATCGAACATGTCTTGGTTCGTAGCAACCACCGCGCAGTCCTTGTATTCATGGCCCATGCACACCGGCACCGCGAGTTCCACACTGCCGGCCAAGGGACCCGAGGTGAGCTTTTTGTACAGCGCGTAAGAAACCGGGTCCAACTGCTGGTTAAGCTGCAAATAGAAGACGGTGCTGAGGACCAAGGGCAACTGACCGCCCTTGGCGCCCACGATAAGATCGTAGCCCTGAGCACCGCGGCGGAAGGCGCGGTCGATGGTGCCATGGATGACCAGGACCGCCACCACCAGGGCCACGCCAAGACTGATCGAAAGCGCCGTCAGGATCGAGCTAAGGGCTCGCTCCCGAACGTTCTGCCAAGCGATATTCCACAGACTCATAGATACACGAAGTGGGTTGGGAGGGTCAGGATTCAGAAGTTGGGCTCAAAGGAACGTCCAAGTCTGAGCCGGAGATTTCGACGTCTGTGTCCACGCTGTTTGCCGCCAGATTGAAATCAGCGAAGCGGTCCACGCGGTCGAACTGCTTTGCCACCTCCGGGCTGTGGGTGACCAACACCAAGGCGACGTTCTCCTTGCGGCATGTATCGCGGAGCAGGTTGAGCACCTGTTGCTGGTGACGCGAATCGACGTTCGCCGTGGGCTCGTCGGCCAAGAGTAACTTGGGCCGATTGGCCAGAACCCGCGCGATCGCCACCCGCTGCTGTTCACCGACCGAGAGCATGGGCGGCCTGTGGGTCATGCGGTGCCCAAGGCCGACCTGTTCCAGCAGCCCCTTCGCCCTGGCTTTGTCCACCCGGCGTCCGGTGAACCGCATGGCTAAGAGCACGTTTTGCAGGGCGGTGAAACCACGGAGCAGGTTGAAGGTCTGGAACACGTAGCCAAGGTGCTGAGCACGAAAGCGGTCGCACTCGGCCTCGGACATCAGCCCGATGTCGAACTGGTCGATCCGCACCTTGCCTTGATCCGGCCGGCTAATGCCGGCGATGACGTGCAAGAGCGTGGTCTTCCCACAGCCGCTCGGTCCCATGAGCACCATCTGCTCGCCTGGACTGACATGGAATTCGGGAATATCCAGGATCGGCAGCGGGCTGCCGTCCGGCTGGCTGAATGCTTTCTTAACGTCTATCAGAAGCAACATGACTACATGACCTCGAATTCGTGGAGTCTGCACCGCTTGTGGCTCTCACGGATGCGCCTGTGTACCACCTGGGACATGGCAGCCGGCGGCTGCCGCAGGTCCATCCGGCTGGTTCCCTGCAAGACTTTACGAAGCACCTGTTCGTGAACACGCTCGTCGGGTGTCGCCAGACGCACTGAGGCGAGGGACTGCCGAATCAAACAGGGAATACAGTCAAAGAACGTATTCATCGGATGTTGGGTTGAGGCCAATGTTCTTCGGCGTTGGCGCCAGACAATTCCACGAGTGTGCCGTTTTGAAAGGAGTCGAGGGCCTCAGCAACAGTTCCCGCCGGTGCATGCAGGACTTGTACGCCAGCGGACTTGAAGGTGGCGAACGCCTTGGGGCCGATGTGCCCAACAATCGCGGCCTGTATTCCCCGACTGATCACGGCGCCGGCAGCTTGTGTGCCGGCCAGGTGCGCTGTCTGCCGGAAACCCATGTTGTTGCAGACGGCGAGCGCGTCGTGGTCGATATCGACCACGAGAAACCAGCGGGCGCGGGCGAAATGTGGATCGACCCTTGCGCTGCGATCTTTGCCCTGTGCCGTTATGGCGACCTTCATCAACCGTACTCCCTCTCGCTGCGACCACCGTCCATGACAACTACTCCCGCGAGATGGCGATCGAAACATCAGCCGGCGCTGAAATGCAAGCTCTTGTCGCCATGATATTCACACTGTAGACAAGGGGCCGTTACCGCGTCATTTGCGGTAGCAGAGACATCGAGATGCCTTCGTTGATCACTTGCTCGGCGGTGCAGCGCCCCTCTCCGGAATCGGGTTCACGCTGGCTCCACTCGGGGAAGGAGCGGCGGGAGCACACGAAGAGCAGCCCGACACGTCCTGGTACGGAGCAACGCTATAGCACCGGCAGGGCGAGCAACTGTAGTAGCAGCATGACCAGCCGCAGCAGGGGGCACAGCAAGTCCACGAGCACGTCGGCACGTAGTAGCAGGGACTAGCGACGTAGTAGCAGGGGCGCGCGGTCCACCATCCACTGCAGCCGTGCGCGGCTTGCGATCCGAACAGGCAGACGATTGCCAGTAGGCCGAACACCAAGAGACTTTTTCGCATCATGACTGGACTCCTGTCAAAAAGGGTGAAGGTGTTGATGGGTCGAATTCGATTTGGGTTCCCACGTGGCATGGGATGCCCAGGCGATATGCGTTGTGCAGCAACACGTTGCCTTGGCCAAAAGCCCCGGGCTCTCGGCCGTATTGTCGGCGCGAACCGTGATTCGCACTTTCTTGGTCATGGCGTCCCCTTCCGGAACCACGACATCGCCTGCTTCTCCATGAACCTAGCCGTCGCCGTAGCCGCCACTTGACCGCCCTGCGATACCTCTGCTGTCAGCCGGTAAAGCGGCGATTCTCTCGATTCAAGCCACGCCCGCACTACGGCCGGGCAGTCCACCGTCACCGGCTGCCGAAAGCGAACGTTCATATCCGCAGTGACCGCAACCAGCCCGTGGGCAAACAGGCAGTTGGTCATGGCTCCGTCCAACAGCATGCAAATCATCCCGCCGTGGAGCATTCCCGGGTAGCTGGCAAATGCCGGATGACAGAGGAAGGTGGCTTCAACCGCTCCATCCTCAGCCACGCGGAACTCCAGGCCAAGGCCGTGACCGTTGGCAGGAGCGCAAACGTAGCAGTTCGGGTGACTCTGCCGGCGAAGGACAGAGAGAGTCAGGTCGCCATCGAAATGATTCATGGGACTGTCAGTGGTCACAAAGGTTCTTGCCCGATACGACCGTGCCGTCCAGGAAGGCTTTCACAACGGTTTCGGGCGTATCGGAGGGCACGCCATACACCACGCGGATTGCCTTCTCCGCGAAGAGCTGCTGCGCACGCTGTCCCATGCCGCCAGCGATGATGACGTTGGCGCCCTGCTCGTGCAGCCATCGCGGGAGTAGTCCAGGTTCGTGGGGCGGCGCGGTCAGGATCGCCGTATCGCGATGCTGTCGGGTTGTCTCGTCCACATCAACCAAGGCGAACTGTTCGCAATGCCCGAAATGCATGGCCAACCGGCCGTCGACGAGCGGAATGGCGATCTTCACCGGTCTTCTCCTTCGATTAGGGATGCTTCTGTTTGTGCTGCCGGCGACGTGGCGATTAGTCGTTCGAGCACCTCAGCAAACGCGCGGGCAGCGAGATTGTCGGCGAAACGATGGATGTACGAGATGCCGCCGGCGCCACAGGTGACGATCTGAGGGGCGATGGCGATTTCATCGGTCCGCGCCGAATGACTGCGTCGCGGTTGCTGGGCAAGAAGAAAGCGATCGAGATGTCCTTCACGTTGTCGCCGATCTCCACTGGCACCAATTCGCCGTCGTGGGTCACGACGCGCG
Organism: uncultured Planctomycetaceae bacterium; assembly: GCA_964518805.1. GTDB lineage: Bacteria > Planctomycetota > Planctomycetia > Pirellulales > Thermoguttaceae > CALFBP01. Next base: position 5,667 of record CAZFKF010000361.1, read on the forward strand.
CGTCGTCGAGCCCCATGAGCTTCGGAATGCTCGGCCCATGGATATCGACGTCGAGCAGCCCCACTCGTTTTCCGGCCAAGTAACAAATCAGCCGTCTGAAGTCGGCTTGGGTTCGGGGAGAGGGGGAAGCCGA
>CAZFKF010000362.1:0-5766 GCA_964518805.1 uncultured Planctomycetaceae bacterium
GGGACGTTCCTATCGCAAGAGTACTACGTTGACGCTGGCGCCGCGCACGTCGCAGTAACGACGAACAGCCAACGACAGCCAACCATTCGAATCCCGCTTGATGTTTCGATTGACGACGCGTTCCCCGGCGAAGAGGTTGCGGCCAAGACGAGGAGATGACAGCCAATGAGATTCTTTCGTACTCGTTCGGAGGCTCTCCTGGGGAAGATCCTCATAATAGCAGGTTGGTGCGTTAGTGGAAGCCTTGGCGCGCAAGTGCCCTCGGTGGAGGAGATCCTCAAGACGGAGAGACAGATCATTCGGTCTCGGACGAGCATCCGCTCTGGCCGTGTGGAATTGACAAGGAGGGTTGTGACGACCCGGGAACCGATGAACAACGGGTTGGTGCAGGAATACGCAACGTGGTTCGATGGCGATAGAACGCGGGCCGACATGGAGGCCACCTCGACGCTCGGGGCGACATTCGCGAAGACCGTATTCACGAAGGACCTGTTTATCCGGGAAGGAAAGGCGTTCGAGTTCGTCCAGGTGTACGGACGGAACTCGCGTCCGCAATCAACGATCGAAGTTCCGGATCCCCGTCGCCTTGGTCTTGTCGCATGGAGTTTTCCCACGATAAGCCAATTGGGTTTCGAGACCCATTTTTTGCGGCCGGATCGCGATCAGTTCCAGATTGAGGCAAGCATTCATGAGGAGGAGCCGATTTGGAAAGTCCGGTATCGAATCCCGCGTACCGGCAGACCCGCCACGGGGGAGTACTGGCTCGCGCCGAAGAAGGGAGGTATGCCGGTCTACATCGAGGTATCCGGTGGTGAGGGTAAGGAGAGTACGAAGCAGTCGGTTGAGGTGAAACTGCGCCGATATGGATCGAAGGGGACATGGTTTCCAGAACAGGTCGTCTTTCGGTATTTCCAAGGCGGTAAGGTCGTTGACGAGGAAGTCGACCTGGTGAAAGAGGCGGTCTTCGATGAAGCTGTGTCGGAGCGTATCTTCAGGGTGGAGGGCCTTGGCCTGCCGAAGGGACGCGTTGTAAGCGTTGACGGAGAGCTGATGATCTGGACGGGGGAACGTCTGCGTCCGAAGATTCACGGCCAGGACGACGTCATCGAGGAGCAGAATGGAACATCGGGAAAGGCATATCGCATTTGGATTGGCGCATTGAACGCCATCGTTCTCGGTTGTGTTGCGGCTGTGTTGCTCTGGTTCCGCCAGCGCCGAGGCAAGAAGTGCGTTTGAACGGAAGCCCTCGCAGGCAGCGGGCAGGGATGCGGACGCGGCCCAGCGGGGGTTGCTCGTCATTACAGGTGTGTTCTTTCTGATTTGGAGGTTGAACATGAATGCTCGGAAGAAATGGCTAAGACGCGTGATTGCCGTGTGCGTTGTGGCGGTGCCGCTTTGCGGGTGGATACTCAACAAGGGTGCATCTTTCGGAATCCCCTGCAACAGGAAACCGTTCGTCGGCGAGCAGTCGCTGTGTGGTTCGGCCTACCCGCAGGGCTCCTATTGCTTCAATTACGGCGCAGCGGTCTGCAATACGACACAGGCAGGGTACGGCGGCGGGCAACCGCTGTGGTACAAGCAATGCTCCGCACAAGCCACGGGGGGGCCTGTGACTCATTGCGTGATAAAGACGGAGAACTGCACGCCGAAGTCTCAATGCCGGTGGTCCGAGGGGATGGGATTGTGCCTGCCAGGCGATCAGGTCGACAGCCTTTGGCTCACGGCGGACGGGGCATTCACGGAGAGTTGCACACCGAGTACGGGGTGACATCCCATCCGATTCAGACCCAGGGGAACAGCCGCAGAACCGTGGTACTCGCGGTGCCACCTATCGCGTCCTTTTGGAGAAGGAACGTGGCCGCGAGGGTTTGCGCTGATCGTCTTTGTCGTGCATGTCGTGCTCGTGGGATTCTCGCTCGTCAGCGACAGTCCCACGGTCGATGAGATTGGACACTTGGCTGCCGGAGTCGTATCCTGGCAACGTCAAGAATTCGAACTCTACTCAGTGAATCCGCCGTTAGTGCGAATGATCGCTGCGATGCCAGTGATTCTTGCAGGCCCCGATGCCTGCCCGCTACCGTATGATAGCGGGCAGCCTCGGCCCGAGTTTCCGGCGGGAGTGTATTTCACAGAGGAGAACGGTTCCCGTTCCCAATGGCTCTTCTCGCTTGCGCGATGGGCGTGTCTTCCATTGGGTCTTCTGGGCGCCTATATATGTTGGAGATGGGGCCTGGAACTGCACGGATATGGGGGTGGCCTTGTAGCCCTGACTCTATGGTGTTTCTGCCCGAATGTCCTGGGGTATGAGCATTTGATCACTCCAGATGCAGCGGCCGCTGCGTTGGGCGTGATGGCGTGCTATCTGTTCTGGAAATGGCTCAAACGGCCAGATTGGAGTATCGCCTTTCTGACAGGGTTGGGATTGGGGCTAGCCGAATTGACCAAGTTCACTTGGACCGTGTTGTTTGCCCTTTGGCCCGCGATCTGGTTCATCTGGTGGCATTTGCCACCTCGAGTCGAAGATGCACGACATGGTTGGCGTCAAATCGCACAATTCGTGCTCATCCTTCTCTTGGCGATTCACATCATCAACGCAGGCTATGGATTCGAAGGGTCCTTCAAGAGGCTTGGTGATTACCGCTTCGTTTCCCGAACGCTTGCGGGTCGGACTATTTCGCAAGACGAGCTTGCTGGCACAGACAACCGTTTCCGTGAAACGTGGCTAGGTTCGGTCCGAGTGCCTCTTCCTTCCAACTATCTCTTGGGAATCGATCTTCAGAAACTCGAGTTTGAGCGAAAGAAGTGGTCCTACCTGGCCGGTCAATGGCGATTCGGGGGCTGGTGGTACTACTATCTGTATGCGATTGCGGTGAAAGTGCCTTTGGGAGTCTGGGCGCTCGGCCTCCTGACGCTGGTTGTTGCGGTGGGGATGCGACATTACTCGCCGGGATGGCGCGACGAACTCCTGCCATTGGCGCCGGCGTTGGCGGTGCTCATCGTCGTGAGTTCGCAAACCGGATTCAATCATCATGTGAGATATATACTGCCTGCATTTCCGTTTGCGTTCATCTCAATGAGCAGGGTGGGGCGAGCGTTCTCGCGTTGTTGGGGCTTCCAATGTCTCCATCTTCGCGAGGGCGATGCGATCGCGCGAAGCGTTCGTGTGAATCAAGCTGTCGCGGTAGCTGCCGCTGTGGCGCTGGCGTGGTCGGTGACCAGCAGTCTGTCGGTCTATCCTCACAGCCTCTCGTACTTCAACGAACTAGCTGGAGGACCAAAGAACGGTCATTCACACCTCTTGGATAGCAACATTGACTGGGGACAGGACCTGTTCTACCTTGAACGCTGGCTTGACTTGCATGGGACGGGTCTTACGGGGCTGGAGTACTTTGGCACGTACCCACCGGAAGTCGCGGGAATTCGCGCGTGTCCGGTGCCACGTTTGCGCGACCGCCAATCGCTACGGCCAACCTTGTCAGCAAGATTCGATGGTCCTCGGCCGGGCTTGTATGCCGTCAGTGTGAACTCCCTGCATGGACACGTCATTGGGGGCTGGAGCGTCAGCAGCGACTACACCTACTTCCAGCGATTCAAGCCGGTCGCTATGGCTGGCTACTCAATCTACATCTACGACATCACACTGGAAGAAGCGAATCGGGTGCGGCGGGAATTGGGGTTGCCCGAGTTGGCTGCAAAGGACGGGAAGTGAAGGACAAGGGACCGGGGTATTGGCATGATTTCACCACGGCGAGAAAAGCGAATCCAAAGCGTCGACGAATCGCCGCAGTCCAAGGGGAACCCTGTGTTCTCCATAGGTCTACCGAACTGGCCGAGCGGCGCAGATGCCTTCACCATCGTTGAGGTGCTGGTGGTCATTTCCATCATCGGCGTGCTCGTGGCTTTGCTCTTGCCGGCGGTGCAGGCGTCGCGCGAGGCCGGAAGACGCACGCAGTGCGCAAGCCGCGTGAAACAACTCGGCCTGGCTGTGCAACAGCACGCCTCGGCCCACGGGCATTACCCCAGCAACGGCTGGGGATTCCGCTGGGTCGGAGTGCCGGACCGGGGCAGCGGGGTTAAGCAGCCGGGCGGATGGATCTATGGCATCCTTGGCTACCTTGAACAGAATGAGCTGCGCGAGTTGGGACGCGGGTTGCCGCCGGCCCCGCAGCGCGCCGCCCTGAGAATTCTCACGCAGACGCCGGTGCCTTTGCTGGCGTGTCCCACGCGGTCGTCCGGCCGAATCTCGCCGGCGGCCCAGGTCACTGCCCCTTTCAATGCCGATTGGGCCGACCAAGTGGCCAAGACCGACTACGCCATCAACGAAGGCGATTTTATCACCGACACCAATGAAGGGCCGGCCACGTTCGAGCAAGGCGACTCGGGCCAATACGCCTGGAAAGACACCACCAAGGCCAGCGGCATTGCCTTCCAGCGAAGCCAGGTTCGGCCGGCCATGGTCCGCGACGGGCTTTCGCTAACCTACATGATTGGCGAGAAATACGTCATCCGCTCCGGCCCGGGCACAAGCGCGGATCCCGGCTATGACCAGAGCGCCTACAGTGGCGTGGACCTGGACATCAATCGCTGGGTGCTCAATCCGCCTCTGCCAGACGGCAACGGCGACGGGTCGCGTTTGTTCGGCAGTTCCCATCCCGGCGGTTGCCATTTCGTCTTCTGCGACGGCTCGGTCAAGTCCATCAGCTTCCAGATCGACGCCGAGGTCCACCGCCGCCTGGGCCACCGTCAGGACGGCAAGGCGGTCAGTATCGGGCAGTTCTGAGAGCTTGTGTGTGTTGATGGGCGGTGTCCATCCAGCTGTAGCAGCCGCAAACGGGCTTATGCCTTCTTCGTCGCCATCCACAGGGCCACGAGGTAGGGGACGGGCTCGCTGCCCAGGGCGTTGAGCACGGTGCCTCCGGCGGTGAAGTTGTGGGTCACCCAGTCTTCCTTGCCGTACTTCTCCAGGGCCTTGCCACCTTCGCCGCCGCCGACGTAGACCTTGACGCCGGCCTCCTTCATCCGCTTCAACTGTGGGATGAAACGCTGCGTGCCGCCCTCGAAGCGAGGATCCTCGAACATCCCAAACACTCCGTTGTGGAACGCGACCGCCGCACCGGGCTGCTTCTTGGCCTCATCGAGGAACTCGTCGATCTTCTGCCCGAAGTACTCGTTGGTGGCCGGGCCGACGTCGAGTTGCTGGTCGGCCGGTCCGATCGTGGTCGACACGCGCCCGTCCTGGAGCACGAAGTCAACCGGCATCGCGAAGCGCATACCCTTGGCGCGTCCCTCGGCGATCAAACTCTTGGCCTGCTCGATGCGGGAACGCGGGATGTAATAGGGTTTGTCGCTGTGGGCCGGGTCTTCGGCCACGCCCATGCAAAATTGCTCCCCGTCCAACTCGGCCGCCGCCTTCTTCAGGCCCACGGCCAACGAACCGGCGGTGAAGACCCAACGGATCTTGCCTCGGTCGATCATCGCGGTCAGATCGTCGAGTTTGTCGATCTTCAGACCGCTGGAGACCACCAACTGGGCCTCAAGGCACTCCATCAACGGCCCCCAGAACTCGCCCGCCTCGTACTTGCCCAGGGCCACCCGGTCCATGGCCGCGGGCACCACGGTTGACGAACTGTCGAGACTGCCGGCCGAGAACGCCTCGTGGACATACACCCGCGCCACCTTCTCGGCGAATTCGTTGGCAAGCTTGGCCAGCTTGGGAGCCAACGCCGGGATGCCCTCGGGCTTGGCCTTCCAGAGGACGGTTTCGAG
>CAZFKF010000363.1:0-5760 GCA_964518805.1 uncultured Planctomycetaceae bacterium
GGCCCGACGCAATGGCTGAGACGCAGGACGTTATCAACAGTCAGGACCCGGACTGATGCTGTGACTCCCGCGATCTCCCGTCAGACCGCTGTACGCCCCCGCGCGGAACGCCCACGCCCTGCGAGCCGTGGACGCGGGGGATTTCGTTGCTCGGGCATGACGCTGGTCGAAATCCTGCTCACCCTGTGCCTGCTGGTCGTCCTGGCCTCGCTCACCTGGCCCGCCCTGGGACGCCCCATGGCCATGCGGCGCTTGCGCGAGTCGGCCGATCAGGTTCGCACCGGATGGGTCCGGGCGCGGGTCGAGGCCATGTCATCCGGCGAGGTCCACGTCTTCCGCTACACCCCCGGCGGAAACACGTACACGATCCAGGAGCTCACCGACAGCGATGCGACCACGCAGGCGACCGACGCTGCGACGGCTGACGCCGACCCGGGCCTGGCCGCGGAAGACTCGGTCGGAGCGCAGGTGGAGCGTCACCGCCTGTCCGACAAGATCCGCTTTGTTGCCGGCCAGGTTTCGGGCCAACCGGGCGGGCTGGGGACATCTTCGGCGGGCACCGGAAACGCCGCCTCAGGATCCCCTGACGCTGCGTCCGGGACCATATCCTCGACCACGGACGCCTCGGGGGTCGCGGCCCCCATCTACTTCAACGTCGACGGCACCTGCTGCGACGCGCAGCTTTGGCTGGAAAACGAATACGGTCGACGGATCGGCCTGTCGCTTCGCGGTGTGACCGGCGTGGTAACGGTCAACGACAACCCGTCCGACGAAGGAGTCCGGCCATGACCAGACGTCGCCAGTCTTCTCGCCGGATTGGCTTCTCGCTGTTGGAAGTGATCCTCGCCCTGGCGATTCTTGCCGGGGCGGTCGCCGTCCTGGGAGAGGTCGCACGCCAGGGGCTCGATACGGCCCGTATCGCCCGCGACTTGACCCATGCCCAGTTCCTTTGCGAAAGCCAGATGGCGCAGATCGAGGCCGGGCTGGTGGAGCCGGACCCGGTCGACCGGGCTCAGATCGAAGGGATATCCCAGGATTCGAGCCAGGCCGGATGGCTCTACTCGGTCGAGACGGAATCGACCGACATCGACGGACTGATTGCGGTCCGCGTCACGGTGACGCAAGACATGCCCGAGGAAAAGCGCCCCGTGCGATGTTCGATGGTCCGCTGGATGCAGGACCCCAACGCGACCTCCAGCGGCAGTAGCTCCAGCGGAAACAGTACCACGGGAGACAGCACTGGCACCAGTTCGTAGTGCGGGCTTCAGCCCGCTTGCACGGCCTGCGGCGAAATGGGGAGACACGAACGGGGTCTATCGGAGGCCCTTGCGGGGCCACGAGCGACGAACCATGATTCACACACGATCGCACGGCTTCACGCTGCTGGAAGTGCTGTTGGCCCTCGCGCTGACGGCGCTCATCCTCGTGGCGCTCGGCATGGCGGTCGACTTCCACTTTCGCGTGCTTGACACGGGCCGGGCCCACGTGGAAGAGGCCCAGCTCGCCCGAGTCCTGCTCCGCCGCATTGCCGACGACCTGCGCGGGGCCGTGGTGGCCAATGTCGAGAGCCTAAGTCAAGCCGCGCAGAGTGCGACCTCGTCGGGCGACACGTCGAGCACCACCAAGGCCGACAAGTCCAGCACCTACAACGCGCAACTCCCCAGCAGCGGAAACAAGACTGGCACCAGCACCGGTACCGTGTCGGACGCCCTGTCCAGTGCCACCGATTCGGTCGGCGCGCACGCGACGCCAGGAATCTATGGATCGAGCTATGCGATCCAGGTCGACGTGAGCCGCCTCCCGCAGCCGTATCAGTTGCAGGCCTTCTATTCCAACAATGCGGAGACTTCGTCGCCGACCTCTTACAGCGACGTGAAAACGGTCACCTACATGGTCGGCGGGACGCAGAACGACACGGGGATCAACCTTCCTGCGGAATTGGCCGGGCAGCAGGGCCTGATTCGCTGCGAACAGGACCGGGCCGTGGCCATCTATCAGGCGGAACACGGCGGCGGTGGAACGGCCGACATGAGCGGCGCCTTGCTGGCGCCCGAGGTTGCGGGCATCGAGTTCGCCTATTGCGATGGCACCCAATGGCTCGACGCGTGGGACAGCACCCAGAACCTCGGCCTTCCGGCTGCGGTGCGCGTGACGATCTACGTCACCCCAATCCGGTCGAAGCAGGGCCGCTCCCGAGGTTTCGGCGGCGTCGCCCAGAATTCGCTGCAGACGGAGGGCGCCCTTGCCTACAGCCTGTTGGTCAGCATTCCCGTCAAGCTGTCGAGCCAGAGCTTAGACTCCGGCGCGTCGTCGAGCAGCGAAGACAGCGGTTCGGGCAGCGGAGGCGACACGGACACCGGCAACGGTGCGACGATGGGCGGTTCAAGCGGTTCGACGTCGAAGAGCGGCGGGAGTTCCAGCGGCGGAGGAAAGAGCGGCGGTGGGACAACCGGCGGAAGTACCACGGGTGGCGGAGGGCGCAAATGATGACTCAGCGCAGACGACTGCCCATCGCTCCGAATCGCCGCCACGGCATGGTCTTGGTGGTCGTGCTGGTGGTCATCACGCTCTTGTCGCTCGGCGCGCTGACGTTCTCGGAACTGATGATGGCCGAGCGCGAGGGGGCGGAAGTGGCCGTGGCCCAGTCGCAGGCCCGAGCCTCGGCCGAGTCGGGTGTGGAGATGGCGAAACTCTTCGTCGCCCAGGACGCCGACACGCAGTTGCAGGACGGCGGCTGGTACGACAACGGGGCGCGATTTCGCGGCGCCGCCGTGACTCCGGAGGCCGGGATCCGCGGCAGTGGCAGGTTCACGCTGGTGGCGCCGAAATTGGACCAAGACGGCCTCTTGGCCGGGATTCGCTTCGGCCTGGAAGACGAATCCGCGCGGCTGAACCTCAACACCGTGGCGGCCATCGAGAGCAAGACCGAGAATCAGGGGAAAGGCATCGGGCGGCGGATGCTCATGGCCCTGCCGGGAATGACGGAGGATGTGGCGGACGCGATCCTCGATTGGATGGACCTCGACGACGAACCCCGCGAGTATGGCGCTGAAATCGATGCCTACGCGGGGCTCAACCCGGGCTACGCCACGAAGAACGGCCCGCCGGACACGCTCGAAGAACTCCTCCTGGTTCGCGGCGTGACTCCCCAGGCCCTGTTCGGCCTGGACACGAACCGCAACTACTTGCTCGACAAGGCCGAATCCAACGGCGCGATCGTTGCCGACACGGACAGTTCCGATGGCTCGGGAAACTTCGGTTGGGCAGCGTACCTGACGCTCTTCGGCAAGGAATCCGGCAAGCGGTCGGACGGCCAAGCGAAGATCGACCTCAACCAGTCCGATCTGAACCAGCTCTACCAGGACCTGGAATCGGCCGTCGGCAAAGACTGGGCCACATTCATCGTCGCTTTCCGGCAAAGCAATGGCTACACGAACGTCAACCCGGGCTCGAACCAGCAGACGATCTCCCCTTCCAGCTATGAGTTGGATTTGACCAAGAAGGCCGGCAACGCCAAGATCACGACGGTGCTGGATCTGATCACGCCCCAGGGTAAAGGGCTCGTCGTGGGCTCGGGTCGGGACCAGAAGACGCTCGAATCGCCGTTTCCCGACGCGCCCATGCTATCGGCGACGTTCCTGCCCAAGCTTCTGGACAACTGCACCGTCGCCTCGTCAGGCACCACAACGCCCCGCGTGAACATCAACCTCGCTTCCCGGGTCGTGCTTACCGCCGTGCTATCGGCCGACGAGGAGTTGGGCAACGATTCAGCGGCACTCGAAGAGATGGTCAGCCAGATCATCGCCGAACGCCCCCAGCCCGACGACACGAGCCAGACCGACGAGTCCTTCAAGTACGAGACCTGGCTGTACTCGAAGCTGATTCTCAAACTGGACCAAATGAAGCGCCTGATGCCGTACTTGTGCGCCAGCGGTAGCGTTTACCGGGCCCAATCGATCGGATACTTCGACCGAGGGGGTCCGGCTGCTCGAATTGAAGTCGTGATTGATGCTACCAGTAGTCCGCCATCCATAGTATTCTGGAGAGATATGACCTATCTGGGCCGCGGGTATCCGCTGGAGACCCTGGGTATCCAGGCATCCGACTCCAGTGGCGAAACGTCAGCGCCTTGAGCATTTGGGCGGACACGATTCGCCCAGCGTGAGCCACGGTTTCCGAACTTCGATCTCCGTCCTCTGATCCCGAACCGTCTCCATGAAAGCCCCTCGACGCCTACTAGCCCTGGAATGGAGCGAAAGCGAAGCCCGACTCGCCGTAGCTTCCCTGTGCGGGGAGGAGGTTGTTGTCGAGCACGCCTTCTGCGAGCCGCTGGAATCGACGCCTTCAGGCGAACCGGGGCACGCGAAAAGCGGTTCGGACTCTGGCCAGCCCGCACCCGACGCGACCCCGGAGGAGATCGGCAAGCGGATCGCGGCTGCTCTTTCGGCCCGGGGGATTCGCCGGGTCGAAACCGTGGTGGCCATCGGCCGGGCGAGCATCGAGTTGCGGCAGATGACGCTGCCTCCTGCCCCGGACGACGAACTACCCGAAATGGTCCGCTTCCAGGCTCTGCGGGAATTCAACGCCTTGCAGGAAGACTGGCCGCTGGATTACATCCCGATCGACGAGGACGCGACCGAGCCGCGCAACGTGCTAGCAGCGGCGATCGCCCCCGAACTGGTGGAGCAGATCCAGGGCACGTGCCGCGCGGCTGGGGCTCGGCTGCGGCGTCTGATCCTTCGACCGTGCGCGGCCGCGTCGCTGTTCTGCCGCCGGCAGGCCGAAGGGCTCCCCAAGGCGCGGCTTCTGGTCGATCTTTTGGCCGACGAGGCCGATCTGACGGTGATGATCGACCGCAAGGTGATCTTCCTCCGCACCGCCCGACTGCCCGGCGACCCTTTGACCGATCCCGAATCGACGCAAGCCTTCCTGGTCGAGATTCGCCGCACGATGGCGGCCGTGCACAATCAATTGAGCGGTCGCCGGGTGGAGTCGATCGCGCTTTGCGGCAGCGGCCAGCGGCATGCGGCCCTGTGTGAGCAGATTGGCGAACGGCTCGGCATTCCGACGGATCTCTTCGACCCCTTCGCCGGGCTGAAACTCGAAGGGGAACTGGAGCGCAGGCTTCCGGAGCACCCAGCCCGGTTCGCGCCTTTGCTGGGGATGCTCGTCGACGAGTTGCAGGGTTCCGCCCATGCCGTCGATTTTCTCCACCCGCGCCACAAGCCGGTCCCGCCCAGCCCGATCAAGTGGTACGCCCTGGCCGGGCTTGGGGCCGCCCTGGTTGTCGGCGGGATGGTCCTGTACGGCGTGTGGCAGTACGGCCGGCTCTCCGACGAAGTGGCGCGTCTGGACGCCGAGGTGAAGACCTGGGAGGGCCGGGCGGCCCAGACCGCCAAGCTCGAGAAGGCCGCCAAAGAGATCCAGTCATGGCAGGCGGGCGACCAGGTCTGGCTCGACCAGTTCCGCTGGCTTTCGGAGCGTCTCCCGCCGGCCAAGGACGCCATGCTCACCCAGTTCCAGGCGAGTTCCAGCGCCCGGGGCGGCGAGATGAAGTTCGACGGTCTGGCCCGCTCTGTCGAGAGCCTCAAGGCCGTCCAGGATCGACTCCGCGACACCAACCATCGCCTGGTCGGCAAGGAGGCGGCGGAAAGCGGGGCAAACAAGGATTATTCCCTGCGATTCAGCTCGTCGGTCTACACCGTCCCGGCAGTCCCGGAGCCACGCAAGAAATGACCTTGTCGAAACGTGAAAAGGTTC
>CAZFKF010000364.1:0-5758 GCA_964518805.1 uncultured Planctomycetaceae bacterium
TCAACGTAGCGCAAGGACAGTATACGCAACTCGTTTCGTCTTCCGATGATTCCGTCTACTGTCCCTGGAATTCTTGCCCACCCGACCCCGCTCATCGTCCTGCCGCTGCCGCCGGCGATTCCCGGCTGGCATTCGCCTCCCGCCACACCAACGGCGGCCCCCATCCGGCCACCGATTCGGGCCCGCCAACATTTTGCACGCTTGCCGAAGCTGCACGATGGAAAGTCGCGTCGCCGGCCGCTGCCATGGGGATCGAGGCCGAAGACTGCGTGCATATCGGGACCCGCTTTTCGGCGAAGGTCGTGCGCAAGAAGGGACGCCTCCTTCTCGATGTGACCGCCGAGGTCTCGGATGCCAGGCAGCTCTTTGACAACGCAGGAAGCGGCCTCCTTGGCCTTTGGGCCTTGCGAGCCGCCGAGGCGGCGTGCTTGCTCAACACGAACACGTCCCTCCTCAATGCATCCGCCGATGTGTTGCGCGCCGCATTGGCCGGCGCCGACGGCCATCTGGTTGACTCTACGAGCGTGCGCGCCGTCATCGCGGTTACCCTGGGGAGAACGCTTACGCTGCCCGTGCCGCACACGAAGGGCGACCGTTGGGAAATCGTCGTACGCGAGCCAAAACTCAGCGCTGCCACAGCGGCAGGCGGAAGTCGCAGCGCATCGGCCTCGACAGGACTGACGCGGTAAGAGGGTGGCGACCGCCGCGATCCGACAGGACGGCTTGAAAAGTCATCCTACGTTAGAGGACCTCCATCTCCTCTTCGTCGGAGGCGACCGGCGCGGCCCAATCCAGGCCGGTTTCGGTTCGCACGCGGCACTCGAAATCGCCCAACAGCCCGCCGATCACGTCCCAACGATCGGCGCGGCGCAACTCGATGTCGCCCTGGCGGTTGATGCGCACGATACTGTCGTCGGTGACGCCGACCTCGGCCAGTTCTGTTGGACTCGGGCCGCTTTCGTCGATCACGCGGTGCAGCGTCCTGCCGGTCATCTCGATGAAGTACATGTGGCAGCGTCCCCAGGTCTCGTTGCCCTAATTCGACATGCTAAACCGGAAATGTGGGGCCGTCAATCGGCCGCCGCGGTGCGCACGGCTTCGGCCAGCGCCAAGAGCGTATCCACGTCGAGTTCCTCGGCCCGTCGCTGGCCCTCAAGACCGGTGGCGGCCAATACCCGGTCAACGCCCGGCTTGTCCAGCGGACGGCCCCCACCGCCCGTCGCGGCCTGATAGCTGGCAGCACTGAGCACCTGGGATCGCAAGAACTTGCGCCGATGTACAAAGAGGCCACGGACGAAGTGATGGAAGAAGCCCCGGTCGACGATCCGGGCACGCAGGGCATCGTCGAGCACGATCTCGACAATCGCCGAACTGACCTTGGGCCGCGGCCAAAAGACCGACGGCGGCATGACCCGCACCACGCGGACCCGGCACTGGCTCTGCACCCAAACGCTCAGCGCCCCGTAGTCCTTGGTGCCGGGCCGGGCCGTGATGCGGTCGGCCACCTCCTTCTGGATCGTGATGACCATCGAACGCGGCGGGGCATCCAGGGCAAGCAGATTGCTCACGATCGGCGTGGCCACGTTGTAGGGGAGGTTGGCAACCAGCTTGAACTGCCGGTCGGGCCCGGCCGCCAGTGCCTGCTGGATGGCATCGAGCACTTGCGGATCGAAGCGGTGCTTGCCCGCCAGGGCGTCGAGTTGAAGCATGCGCACGTTGTCGAACGGGATGAGTTCCTCGGCGGCCAACTGGAACAACTGGCGATCGACCTCGACCGTGATCACGGCCGCGGCTTGCGGGGCCATGATCGAGGTGAGCGAGCCCGTGCCCGTGCCGACCTCCAACACCACGTCGCGCGTCGACAGTGCGGCCGAATCGGCCAGAAGCTGCACCAGATTCAGATCGATCAAGAAGTTCTGGCCCAACTGCGTGCGAGGCTGGATCCCCGCCTCGCGGAATCGCCGCGTAAGAAAGGAAAGCGTCTGTCGCTGGGTATGCTCGGACATGATGGTTGGGGGATCAGGAAATGGGGACTAGGGAATAGGGATTGCGGGAGTCAGCCGTGGCGGGCAGACTCTATTGGAAGCCGCCCTCACCCCCGGCCCCTCTCCCGTCGAACGGGAGAGGGGAGGCAGCGTCGGCCACCTGAGTCAGCATAAGCGATCTCCTCGACTTACCCCGCTCCTCGACTCCGCCGCTCCTCTTCTCCCGCACTCGTCTACTGCTTCCACTCCCTCGCTTCCACCAAGCGTTGCACGTACTTGGCCAGCATGTCGGTCTCCAGGTTCACTCTTCCGCCGATCTTGAGCGGGCCGAGCGTGGTCACCGCGAGCGTGAAGGGGATCAGGGCGACGCTGAAACGTTCGGGGTCGCTGTCGACGATCGTCAGACTCACACCGTCCACGGCGATCGAGCCCTTGGGGGCCATCTGCAGGCTCAGACGCCGTGGGATCTGGAACCAGTAGAATGACCAGTCGCCGTGGTCCTTGCGCTCGACGAGCGTGCCCACGTCGTCGATGTGCCCGGACACGAAGTGCCCTCCCAGGCGGTCGCCGACGGCCAACGATCGCTCCAGGTTGACCAGCCCGCCCGGCTTCAGGTCGCCCAGGTTCGTTCGTGCCAGAGTCTCCGGCCCGGCCTGAAAGGCCATGGTATCGCCGCTGACGTCGATGACCGTCAGACAACAGCCGTTGACCGAAATGCTGTCGGCCACCTTGGTCTGGGCGACGATCTTGGGCTCGCGAATCACCAGGCGACAACCCGGCGGCTCGGCGATGATGTTGGCAACCGTACCCCGCGCTTCAACGATCCCAGAAAACATGTCAGTCCTCAACCCCCGAAATCACCGCGACCAATGGTCGCGATCTTCCAATCCCCAATCCCTAATCTCTGATCTCTAATCCCTTCCTCAAAACACCGGCTCCTCCTGGTGCCGGTGGCGCACGATCCGCTCCCAGGCAAAACGCAGCGGGCTGCCCAAGACGAACGCGCAGAACACGATGGGCACGGCATAGCCGGGAATGATCATCACCGCCATCACGGCCACGACGAGTTTGACGATGTGGCTGAAACTCCGTTCGCCGCGAAACACCTGGTTGACCACGTGCGGATACGGAATGCGCGAGACCATCAAGAGCGCTACGAGGATTGCGTAGAACGGCAGGACGGACTGGAGCACGGCGTAAATCGTCTCGGCGAAAGGCGGCGGAGTCAGCCCGCTCTTGCCCATCAGCGTGTAGAAGACGATGGCGAACCCTGCAATCGATCCCGCGGCCGCCGGGCTGGGCAGGCCGCCAAAATGCAGGTGGTCGTCTTCGTCGCTCGTCTCGACGTTGAACCGCGCCAGGCGCAGTGCCGCACAGGCGGCGAACGTGGCCGCGATGATCCACACCGCCTCGCGGTGCAGGAAGGCGAAACGGGGACAGACCTTCACGAGGAGAAACCCCGGCGCAACGCCAAACGAGACTACGTCGCACAGGCTATCCAACTCGGCGCCAAACTCGCTCGAGGTCTTCGAGAGCCGCGCCACGTGTCCGTCCAAGGCGTCGAACAGCATGGCGATGAAGATCAGGCACGCGCTGAACATCACGTTGTGCAAGTCTTCATGACTTGTCTTGGGGAGTTGCGCGGAATGACGGGCAGGGGCGACCGCCGCAACCGCCGCCGGGTCTTCGAGGTCCGCAGCCGTGATCTCCGCCGGCAGGGTCGGCGCGCTGACCCGCGCAGCCACCACAATGGCGAAAAACCCGCACACCAGGTTCCCCAGGGTGAACATCGTCGGCAATACGGAAATCGTTCGTAGCGGTCTCATGGGGCTGCCTCGTAACGGGCGAGAATGCTCGTGCCCGCCTTTACCCGGTCTCCCACTTTGACATCGATCCGCAGGCCCGGCTCGTCGGGCAGAATCAATTCGGTTCGCGAGCCGAGTTTAATCATCCCGATCTTCGCGCCGGACGCAACCACTTCTCCCGGCCGCAGCGGGCATACGATCCGCCGCGCATACATCCCGGCAATCTGCCGCACAATGTGCCGCCGGTGCGGCGGCGATTCGGCCTCCAGGCCGATCCACATCGATTCATTCTCCCAGGCGCTCTCGGCCCTCATCGCATTGAGAAACTTGCCCGGGAAATAGCGCAAGGAAATGACCCGTGCCGCCGTCGACGAACGATTCAAATGCACATTGAAGATCGACAGGAAAATGCCGATCCGCACGGCCGGGCCGCCGATGAATTCGTCGTGTTCGAGCCGGGTGATCTCGGCGATCTTGCCGTCGGCCGGCGAGCCCATGAGCCCCTGTCCTTCGGGGATCTTCCGCGGCGGATCGCGAAAGAACCACACGATCAACCCCAGAAGGACCGCGAACACCGGGGCTGAATACCAGAAAAAGTAGGCGGAAGCTACCGTCAACAGCAACAGCGGCCACCCCATCAACTGCAACTCCGCCAACCCCCACCTGGCGAACGGAAGTCGCTCCCTCCACGCGAACGGGTCGTCCGCCGCGTCCCAATCACAAGTGCACAAATTGCGGCAGAACTTGAGGTCGCGTGGGTCGAGGATCTCGTGAGGCGCACCGGTGGGGTCGCCGCGCCGCAATTCGGCCATCCGTCGCACAAATCCCGGTCTGAATCGCTTGAGATACGCGCGGCGCAACCTTCCCCATGCCAACTCAATCCGACAGCACACCCCACTACCGGGCTGAACGCTTCGGATGTTGGCCGGAAGGGGCTCCGGGGTTGCTCGCTCGAAGTGGGGCTGGGTCGCGCTCATGGTTTCGGTGGGTTCAGGCAAGATGACGCTTACGACCTTCTACGTAGTCAGGGCGAAGAAACGCCAAAGAAGTATCGTAGCGGCTGCGAACCGGCGGGGGAAGCGGCATCGTAGGCAAGTAGGGATCGGGTACCACACGTCTCCCGCTCTCCTCCGAGCCGTTAACGGAAACCGATCCGCGGCCACCCCCACTGGTCAAACGGAGGGGCTTGGGTCACAATGATAGCCCCCGCGCCGACGAACAGCGGGCGCATTTGAGTCCCCCTATCCTGTTGGAAAAGAAAGAGAGCGAGAGAGATCATGAGCTCCACGATCGTAGACATCCATGCCCGGCAAATCCTCGACAGTCGCGGCAATCCCACGGTTGAGGTCGACGTGACCCTGGCCGACGGCTCCTTCGGCCGCGCCGCCGTGCCCAGCGGGGCGAGCACGGGCGTCCACGAGGCGTGGGAGTTGCGCGATGGAGACAAGACGAAGTTCCTGGGACGTGGGGTGCTGCAGGCCGTCGAGAACGTCAACGAGAAGCTGGCCGACGAGTTGTGCGGCATGGACGCCTTGGAGCAGGCGGCCCTCGACCAGCGGATGATCGAGATC
Organism: uncultured Planctomycetaceae bacterium; assembly: GCA_964518805.1. Classification (GTDB taxonomy): domain Bacteria; phylum Planctomycetota; class Planctomycetia; order Pirellulales; family Thermoguttaceae; genus CALFBP01. The sequence goes on from CAZFKF010000364.1 coordinate 5,362, forward strand.
GACGGTACGGAAAACAAGAAGAGCCTGGGCGCCAACGCGATCCTGGGAATCTCGATGGCTGCGGCGCATGCTGCCGCGGACCACGCAGGGCTGCCGCTGTACCGTTACCTTGGCGGCGTTGGGGCGCGGATCGTGCCCGCCCCCATGATGAACATCCTCAACGGCGGCAAGCATGCCGACAACGCCGTCGACGTCCAGGAGTTCATGGTCATGCCGCTTGGGCTCGATTCGTTCAGCGACGCCATCCGTTGCGGCTGCGAGGTGTTCCACAACCTCAAGAAAGTGCTGCAATCCAAGAAGCTGGCCACCAACGTGGGCGACGAGGGCGGCTTCGCCCCCGATCTGAAGAGCAATGCCGAAGCCCTCGACCTGATCGCCGAGGCGGTCGGCAAGGCCG
>CAZFKF010000365.1:0-5753 GCA_964518805.1 uncultured Planctomycetaceae bacterium
CAAGCGACAAAATCAGCGAAGACCACCCTTGACAACGCGGGCTCTTTCAGGGAGGAGGGGACACTACCCGATCGCGGACCTCGAATACGAGCTCGACGGGCCGGTTCAACTGGGCCTTCGGGCCTGGTCGCCGTTCCTTCCCGGGGATCTGAAGCATTCGACGATCCCGGGCATTGTGTTCGAGACCCATCTTCGCAATACGAGCCGGGAGGTGCAGTCGGGAGCCATTGTGTTCAATTTTCCCGGTCCGAACGCGGAGGAGGCGGGCGGTGACCGCTTCCAACGCGGCGACTTCTACGGCGTCGAGGTCAAGGCGCCGGCGGCACGGTACGCTTTGGGAGTTGTGGGCCAGGAGAAGCTTCGGCTCGGCGGAGACCTGGGATATGACTTCAAGACATGGACGACCTTTGCCCAGTCGCTTCCCGCGCCGCAGCCCCACCAGGCGGGCACGAGCGCGGCGGTCGATTTTTCGATTCCCGCCGGAGAGGAGAAACTAGTCCGTTTCATCCTCGCGTGGTGCGCCCCTGAATGGAAGGGAACAGGTTCGCCCGCGGCCAAGGCGGCGAATGCCTTCTCGCACATGTACGCGCGGGACTATCCCGATCCGATCCAGACCGCCCGACTGCTGTCCGCGCGCCATGAAACGCTTCTGCGGCGCATCCTGGCCTGGCAGCAGGTTCTCTACGCCGAGGCGTCGTTGCCGGTCTGGCTTCGCGATTCGTTGGTCAACAACCTGTACATGATCACCGAGACCGGCCTCTGGGCCCAGGCCACGGCACCGCTGGGCTCTTGGGTCCGGCCCGAGGACGGGCTGTTCGGCATGATCGAATCGCCCCGCGACTGCCCGCAGGTCGAGTGCATTCCGTGCAGCCTGTACGGCAACATTCCGGTGGTCTATTTCTTTCCGGAATTGGCCCTGTCGACCTTGCGCGGGTACAAGAACTACCAGTTTCCCGACGGCTCGGTGGTGTGGATGTTCGGCGCGCCGGCCGAGTTTGCCAAGCCGGTGCGGCCCTACCAGGTGGCCAGCAGCGACATCTCGATGGTCGAGATGGTCGACAAGATGTGGCTCCGGACGGGCGACGACCGCGTGGTCAAGGAGTTCTACGACGCGGTCAAGCGGACCACCATCCACACCATGAACCTGCGGCCCGACTACGGCGAGAAACAGGTCATCAGCATGCCCACCGGCGACAAGGACTCGGAGTGGGTCGAGTTCGTGCCGCTCTACGGGCTGGTGTCTCACGTCGGCGGCCTGCACCTGGCTCAACTCCGCATGGTCAAACGCATGGCCGACAAGATGGGCGACCGCGAATTCGCCCAGCAGTGCGACCGGTGGTTCGACGCCGGCTCCAAGGCCCTGGAAGAATACCTTTGGGCGGGAACGCATTACCTGCTCTACCACGAGTTCAAGAGCGGTAAGAAGTCAGACGTGCTGATGGGCTGCCTGCTCGACGGCGAGTGGATTGCGCAGTTCCACGGCCTGCCCGGCGTGTTCCGCCCCGATCGTGTCAAAGTGACGCTCGACACGATCGCGAAATCCAACGCCGATCCGAAGCGGTGCCCCTACGGGATGCGCGTGTTCGGCGCTGCGGACGGCAACAAGGCCAAGGGCGACTTCAGTTACTGGGGCAATGCCGGCACGTTTTCGTCCGAAGGGTTCATGTTGGGAATGACCTACATCTACAACGGCCAGCGGGCCTTCGGCGAAGACCTGATCCGCCGCACCTTGGACTACGTTGTGCGCAACGGCTACACCTGGGATTTCCCGCTGGTGTGGGAGGTGGACACGGGCAAGCGGGTCTACGGGTCGGACTATTATCAGAACATGATGCTCTGGTCCGTGCCCGCGGTGTTGGCCGGCCAGGACCTGGCCGGCCCCTGCAAACCCGGCGGCCTGGTCGACCGCGTCCTCAAAGCGGCCGCGGCCCGTTGAACCGACGATGTCCGCACGGAAGGCCCGATTCGCTGCGCCCGCAGCGTGCGGCGAGCGCCGTGGCGTTGCTGCGTGCGGTTGTACAGCCGCGCCCGGTCTTGTACGATGACGACTGCCGTCCCGACAGCCCGTGTTCCAGCGCGGTTTCTGCGTAACCAGTCCGAAGCCCTAAGACCGTGATCATCCGGAGCTTGGCTCTCCAGAGCCGAGCCACGACGAGTGCGAAGGGAACATCCAATGATTTCCGAAAGCGATCGCAGCGTCATTCGCGGGCTGGCCTCGCAGTGGATGGATCTGTCCGCCCTGCCGGTCATGGCCGAACGCAAGCGGCTGTGGAAGGCGGTTCACGACCTCAAGCCCGAGCGCCCCGTGATCCTCTTCGAGACGGCGTGGATCGAGGGCTTCGTTTCCGACGGCGAATTGGCCTGCGAGGACCCGTTTCTGCGGAGCGTCGAGCGGAACCTGCGGGTCACGCTGCGGCAGGCCGAGGAGTTGGGGGACGACCTGGTCGTCGAGCCCTACTATCGGCTCGGGTGGAAGATGCGATTCTCGGATTACGGCGTGCCCGTCGAGGTCCGCTCCGCGGTGCATCAAGCGGCGTCCATCGCCTACACGTTCAGTTTCCCCATCGCCACGCCCGGGGATATCGCGAAGCTCAAGCCGCGGTCCATCGCCGTCGATCGCGAGAAGACCGGGCGGCTGAGAGGGATCCTCGACGACGTGATGGGCGATATCCTCCCGGTGCGGTTGGGCAACTACGATCCGTTTGCCTACGAGTTCGACGTGGGCGAGTACGGCGACCTGGGATTCAACGGCAATTTCTTCTTCGGCCTCACGTGGCAGGTCTACCGGTTCATCGGCAACCAGGGCCTGCTCTACTGGGTCTACGACGCCCCGGAGGCGATCCACAGGCTGATGGAGTACATGCTGGCCGACCGGGTGGCGGTGTTCGAGTATTTCGAGCGCGAAGGGCTGCTGGCCCTGAACACCGACAGCCAGATGGCCGGCCCGCGGAGCTACGGCTACGTGTCCGACCTGCCCGCGGCGGAAACCCCGGGCAAGGTCGCGTTGAAAGACCTTTGGGGCTGGGCCGAATCGCAAGAGGCCGCCAATCTCTCGCCGGCGATGTACAAGGAGTTCGTGCTCCCCTATCTGGCCCGGCTGAGCGAGCGGTTCGGCCTGGTCTATTACGGATGCTGCGAGCGCGTCGACGACCGGCTGGCAATGATCCTCGACGCAATCTCCAACCTCCGCTCCGTGTCGGTCTCGGGATGGTCGAATCTGGCCAAGACCGCCGAGCTGTTGGGCAAGAACTACGTGTACTCGCGCAAACCGACGCCGGCGCATATCAGCGGCCCTAGCCCGAATTGGGACCTTCTAAAGAAAGACATGCAGGACACCTACGCGGCCGCCAGGGACTGCAACCTGGAGATCCTCTTCCGCGACGTGTACACGATCGGCGGCGATCGATCAAGGCTTCGCCGCTGGGTGGACATGACAAAGGCGATCTTCCAGATGTGACCATGAAAGTCGTCCGACTCGAAACGTTCTTGACCAACTCCGGCCTCCGCAACTACCTCTTCCTGCGGCTGACCACCGACACCGGGCTCACCGGCATTGGCGAGGCGTCGCTGGAATGGCAGGAGAAGGCGGTCCAGACGCTGATCCACGAATGGATCGAGGATCGCGTGCTGGGCATCGAACTGGACACCGAAGCCCGCCTGGCCCACCCCGACAAGAAGAACAGCTTCCCGTCGCTGTGGGATAAGAGGTGGCTCGTCGAATTCAGCCAAGGAGATGGGGTTTGACGCCCGGCCTGGACACCCCTATTATGGACGATACTTGCAGGCCAGAACCACCTGATCTGCGCCCGGCATGACGCGGGCGCGGCCGATCCTTCGCGCGGATGCGAGACAAGATGAAAGAAGATGCAACGACCTCCGATGGGCCATCCACCCGTCTTTCGAGCTGTGTCTCCTCGGTCCCTCTCACCGACGCCGACCCCCGGGAGACAGCCGAGTGGCAGGACGCGATCGCCTATGTGGTGGAGACCGCGGGACCCGAGCGGGCAGCATTCTTGCTCGACCGCGTTAAGGAAGCGGCATTCAATCGGGGGGTGCAGTTCGTCTCCAGTGCGACGACGCCGTACGTCAACACCATCCCCGTCGACCACGAGCCCGCATATCCGGGCGATCGTGCCTTGGAACGGAAAATCAAGAGCCTGATCCGCTGGAACGCGATGGCCATGGTGGTTCGGGCCAATCGCGAGAGTTCGGGGATCGGCGGACACATCTCGACGTATGCTTCGGCGGCAACCCTGTACGAAGTGGCGTTCAACCACTTCTTCCGAGGCAAGCAGGGAGATAAACCACCCGATCAGGTCTACTTTCAAGGGCATGCGTCGCCGGGGGTCTATGCCCGCGCGTTCCTGGAAGGCCGGATCAGCGAAGAGCAACTGAAGAACTTTCGTCGTGATCTGGCCGCCGGCGGTGGGCTCACGTCGTACCCTCATCCCTGGCTCATGCGCGACTTCTGGGAGTTCCCCACGGTCTCGATGGGGCTTGGGCCGATCATGGCCATCTACCAGGCCCGGTTCAACCATTACCTGGCCGACCGGGGGATTAAGGCGGATGCGGCCGAGTCGCGGGTGTGGGCCTTTCTGGGCGACGGAGAGTGCGACGAACCGGAGACCCTCGGCGCCATCACCCTGGCCGGTCGCGAACGCCTCGACAACCTGATCTTCGTCATCAACTGCAACTTGCAGCGCCTCGATGGCCCGGTCCGCGGCAACGGCAAGATCATCCAGGAACTGGAGGGGGCCTTCCGCGGGGCGGGTTGGAACGTGGTCAAGGTGATCTGGGGATCGGATTGGGACCCCATTCTGGCCAAGGACGCCGACGGGGTCCTCGTCCGCCGGATGAACGAGGTTGTCGACGGCGAATACCAGAAATATATTGTGGCGCCCGGGTCGTACATCCGGAATCACTTCTTCGGGGTCAACGGCGCGCTGGAATCGCTCGTGGCGGATCTGACCGACGAGCAACTCCGCCGGCTGAAACGCGGCGGCCACGACCCGGCCAAGGTCTACGCCGCGTACAAGGCCGCTGTCGAATGCCGCAACGCGCCGACGGTCGTCCTGGCCAAGACGGTCAAAGGCTATGGGATGGGCGAGGCGGGCGAGGGTCGCAACATCACCCATCAGCAGAAGAAACTCAACGAAGAGGAGTTGCACGAGTTCCGCCGCCGTTTCGACATCCCGATCTCCGAGGAGCACGTGGCCGAGGCCCCCTTCTACCGCCCGAGCGAGGACAGCCCGGAAATCCAGTACCTCCTCTCCCGACGCAAGCAACTCGGCGGTTTTTTGCCCAGCCGCGGCCGCGCGAAAGTGATTCTCAAGCCGCCGAAATGGGAAGATTACGGCGAGTTCTTCGCGGGGAGCGAGGGCCGCGCGGTGTCGACCACCATGGCCTTCGTGCGTCTGCTGGTCCGGCTCATGCGCGATAAGAACGTCGGCCGCTACATCGTGCCCATCGTCCCCGACGAGGCCCGCACCTTCGGCATGGAGGCCCTCTTCCGGCAATTCGGGATCTATTCGCACGTGGGCCAGCTTTACGAGCCTGTGGATTCGGACACGGTGCTTTACTATCGCGAGGCCAAGGACGGGCAGATCCTGGAAGAAGGCATCAACGAGGCGGGCTCGATGGCCTCGTTCATCGCCGCCGCCAGCGCCCACTCCAGCCACGGCGTGCCGATGATCCCCTTCTTCATCTATTACTCGATGTTCGGCTTCCAGCGGATCGGCGACCTGATCTGGGCC
>CAZFKF010000366.1:0-5746 GCA_964518805.1 uncultured Planctomycetaceae bacterium
GGGCCGCCGTCGCCGCAATCGCCGCCGCTGCTCGTGCGCGCGTGGCAGGATTTCTGCTGCCAGTCGCTGGCCGAATCGTTCTGGGCGATGAGCCGCTATGCCCGGTCGCTGCGGCCCGACGTCCTCATGGAGTGCAATCCCGGCGGCGTGGGCGCGGCGATCTATCCGCCGATCGATCATGGCCGGCTCCTGCAAGGCGGCGAAGCGTATTGGGTCGAAAGCGGGCGTGTGGGCTTTCGCAACGGGCAACTCGTGTCGCGGATCCGCAACTACAAGGCCGGCCGCGCCATGGACAACATCACGTTCGACTACACGCTGACGCCCCTGGAAATGGCCGAGTCGATGGCCTTCAACGTCGATTGCCTGGGCTGCATCTGCTGGTTCGAGTACGGCAACCTCGTCAGCATGCCCGGCGAAACGCGTTCGCCCTCGCCGCTCCTGGAACCGTATATCCGCTTCTTCCACAAGCGCCGCGACCTGCTGCGCGACGCCCGCGTCGTGGCCGACGTCGCCGTGCTGCGGAGTTTTCCGTCGCAGGTGTTCGGCGGGCCGAAGTGCTCCCAGTTCACCGCGCGCATGGAGGACTTGCTGATCCAACATCGGGAGTGCTTCCAGATCGTCTACGACCACAAGCTGGAGGACTTGAGCCGCTGCCGAGTCCTCGTCCTCGCCGGCTGCACTGCCATGGGGAACGACCACGTCGCGATGGTCCGGCGGTTCGTCGACGCAGGCGGGCGCCTGTGCGTGGTGGGCCCCGTGGCGACCCACGACCAATGGATGCTGCCGCGCCGAAAACCGGCATTGGAGGACCTGCCCGAGTCAGCCGTGGTCCGCGTCGCCGAACGCGGCGACTGGCTCGAAGCCGTGCGGCGGGCGTGCGGTGGGGGCTCGCTGTCGGTCGAAGCGAAACCAGGCGGCGCGTCGGCCGCTGCCCTTGCCGGTCTCTGCGCGGAGTTGACGGATCAGAAGGGGCGCCGTCTGGTCCATCTGGTCAACTACCGCGACGACGGGCCCGTTCGCGACGTTTCCGTTTCCGTCCGTCTGCCCAGCGGGCGTCACGTCCGGTCGGTGGTGCTCGCGAGCCCCGATCGCGATGCCGAACATACGATCGCTTTCACGGAGAAAGACAGCCGGGCGTGCTTCAGAATCCCTGAGATCGCAGTCTACGAGATTGCGGCCGTTGCGTTCGAATAGGCTGGGCCGCGAGTGTCCAGCCAGCCACTGGTTCCCACGGAGTTGAGCCAACGGGGGACTTCTTAGCGTTGAGGAGTCTCTGCCGCCCCTTCCTGCGGTCCCGCTTCGAGGCCTGGGAGTCTCTTGACGGCGGCCCAACGCACTTCAAAAATGGGGGATGTCTGTACCCCAGAGTGAATTTCATGTTATCCTATGATTGAGGTGCAGTTTCTCCCCATAGACGATCTCTCAAGACAGAGTGGAACGAAATGCTCATGCTGGGTCTTCCTCAGGGACTCGCAACATCGATCTGCCTCCTTGCCCAGGCCGCCGATTCTGAGGCCTCGCTGGGCTTTGGCCCGCTGAAGCTCGTGTTCTGGCTGGCTTGGTTCTACGCGTGCTTGTACCTGGTGAAACAAACCGAGAGCAGCCCCGTCGTGCCACTGAAGTACATTCCCCTGGTCCGCGTGGCGATGCTCTTTGCCGGACCGGTGGTCTTCGTGATCCTCGTGCTGATCGACACGAAGAACTCGCCCGAGGAAGGCAACTTCCTGGTGCGGGTCATCAAGCGTGCGCGAAACCAGATCTCCAGCGCCATGCGGTTGAATCTGGCAAACCAGCAGGAACAGGAATCCAAGCTGCAACTCTTCGATTCGCTGGGCACGGAACTGAGCCAGATCTATGGGCGGTCGAACATGAAGGCCGGCGATCGGAGCGTCTTCGATCTCACGGCGCAGATCATCGACAACGCGCTGCAATCGCGGGCCAGCGACATCCTCATCGATCCCAAGGACGAGCAAACGTACGCAGTCCGGCTCCGCATCGACGGGACCCTGCGCATCGTCCGCCTGCTGACGGCGGACACGAGCCGGGCGGTGCTCAACAGCATCAAGGCGGTGTCGAGCATGGACATTGCCGAACGCCGCCGTCCGCAGGACGGCGCGTTCACGGCCAAGAAGGCCGACGCCCGATTCTCGTTCCGCGTCGCCAGTGCCGGCGCGCTGAACGGCGAGAAGATGTCGATCCGCGTGCTCAATCCCAACGCCGACAAGTTCACCCTGGCCGACGCGGGAATTCCCGACCGCCAACGCGCGGTGATCGCCTCGGCCGTCTCCAAGCCGTCGGGCATGGTGCTGGTCTGCGGGCCGACGGGAAGCGGAAAGACCACCACGCTCTACGCGATGCTCAACCACGTCGACCGCCGCACGCACAACGTCATCACGGTCGAGGACCCCATCGAGGCCTACCTGCCCGAGGTCAGCCAACTGGAGATCAACCCCAAGGCCGACATCACCTTTGCCAAGGCCCTAAGGAGTATCCTGCGGCAGGATCCCGACGTAATCTGCGTGGGCGAGATTCGCGACGAGGAGACGGCGGAGATCGCCCTGCGTGCCGCGCAGACCGGCCACCTGGTCCTGGCCACGATCCACTGCGACAGCAACGCTAATGCGCTGATCCGCCTGCTCGACCTGGGCGTCTCCTCCCCGCTCATGTCCAGCGGGTTGAACGTGCTGCTTTCGCAACGGCTCATGCGCAGGCTCTGCACGGCGTGCCGGAAGCCGGCGCAGCTCAGCCCCACCATGGCCGAGAAGATCCGCAAGCGTGGATTCAGCACGGACAACATTTACGAGCCGGCGGGCTGCCCGCAGTGCGGCGGCACCGGATACTTCGGCCGGACCGCGATCTGCGACATTCTCCAAATCACCGACGAGCTGCGCGGAGAAATCGCCCACAACGCCGACGTGGTGACCAAGCTCCGCAGCGAAGGCGAACTGAAGGGCCGCTCGAACATGAAACGCGAGGCCCTGGCCCGCGTCCTGGTGGGAATCAGCAGCATCGAAGAACTCAAACGCGTCGTGGGGTGAGAACCTATGGTCTTCTGGCTGGGCGTACTCGTCGGCGGGCTGTTCGTCTTCGTCGGGGTGAAGATCGGCTTCTTCGCCACGTGGATCATGCTCTGGAACCTCGTGCTTTCCGCGTACCTCGCCGTCTTCATCACGCCGGTCTTCGTGGCCAGCGTCCCGGCGGCCACATCGTCTCCGCACGGCTTCGCCCTGGTTTTCGTGAGCGTCTTCGTGGCGACGCTGGCGATCGCCTACGGCATCTGCTACGGCTGCCTGTCGGGTCAACTCCGCGTCGAATTCCCGAAGCTGTTCGACATCGCCGCGGGCATCTTGGGTTTCCTCACCGGATTCCTGGCTTGGAGCTTCGCCGCCTTTGCGATCTGCCTCTCGCCTTTGTCGCAAGAGGATTCGTTCAAGAACCTCGGCTTCGAGCCGTCGTCGCAGGAGACCAACCAGGCCTATCTCGGCTGGTGGTGCGATCGGCTTCACGGCCTGGTGGGCGCCTCCGGCAGCGAGATTACCAGCGGAGAGACGCTGTCGCTGCTGTTGATGGAAGCGGGAGTCGCGCCGCAAGACGCGGCCGAGTCGGGCCCACCGGTCATCCGCAAACCGTCCGCCGACGCTCCGTCATCGCCCAACGCGACGGTTCCCAAGTCGACCTCCGGCGCACCGCCGGCCGCGAAGTCCGGCCCGCCAAACCTTGGCAACACCCCGCTCGTCGTCCCCCCCAGCGCCCCGGCGACCGGCGCCCGCGCGCCGCAGGCCAACGTGCCCGAAAGTCGCGACGACGGGTCGGCGAAGGCCGAGAAGACCGCCAAGCCGGAAGCGACGGCGCCGCGCGAGAAGAATGACCTGTTCGACGAGCCGGAGAAATAGGCTGGACCGGGAGCGGCGACTTCCACGCCCTGCGTTGGGGGGCGCGATTCACAAGACGCTGCTCTCAGCGATTTCCACTCACCGCTTGAAATTGGGCCGGCGACTTGGGTACGCTGTTGGGGTGAGGATGGACCTCGGGCGAGGTCCGCCGCGGCTTGGCTGCCGCTTCAAGGAGCAACGACATGCACAGATCGGTACGGCGCGTATTCTCTCGGCGTTTCGCAAGCCTTCTGATTGCCGCGGCATTGGCCCCCGCCGCCTGGTCGCAGACCGACGACGGCGGCTACATCTTCGAAGGCAATGAACGCAAGCCCGAGGAGATGGCGGCGGCGCGTGCGAAGATCCCGCCCGTCAGCGTGGCACTTCCGACCGATCGCCTCAAGCGGCTCCCGGCCACGATGAAGAAACTCCGCGACGGTGGGACGCTGCGCATGGTGATGCTCGGCGACAGCATCATCAATGACACGGCCCGGTCGTGCTGGCACGAACTGGTCGAGAAGCACTACCCCAAGTGCCATATCGTGCGCGTGGTCAGCGTGCGGGGGAGCACGGGCTGCTGGTTTTACAAGGAGCCGGGCAAGATCGACAAGTACGTACTCCAGCAGCGGCCCGACCTGGTGATCATCGGCGGCATCAGCCAGCGCCACGACGTGGCCTCCATTCGCGAGTGCATGAAGCAGATCCGCACGGCCAGCCCGTGCGAGTTCTTCCTCATGACCGGTCCCTTCGGCGGCGCGAATCCGCTCTCGGGCGAAGATTGGCGGAAGAAGCTCGACGGCGGCAAGGACGAGCAGTACGCCGCCGAACTGAAATCCCTTGCCGACGCGTTTGACGCCGAATTCTTCGATATGCAACTCGCCTGGGGACAATACCTCCGCGGAGCGGGCAAGCCGCTGGACGTCTTCAAACGCGATCCCGTCCACGCCAACGCCGAAGGCGAAGCCGTGCTGGCGCGGATTCTGGAGCAGTACTTCACGCCGCCGAAGTGAGGCGTTCGCCCCACACTCCGCTTTGTGTAGTGCCGGTTCGCGGGCCGTTCCCCGATGCCGACGCACGGGGACCGTGAACGCGATCCGGGAATCCCCCCCGGTATTGTCGGCAAAGCCGGCCGTAACCGCATCTGCCACGCAGATCGCCCCCTCCACAGGACGTACAATCGCCGCAGGCGATACCATCCGCGTGCCTTCTCGCTGCTCCATTTGCGGGCCCGCACCACGTGACCTACACTTCTCTTGGGCTCCTGGCGATCGGCGGAGAATCCCGCGCTTCGCATCACGCAAGCAAACGGGAGGTGGCCGCCGACGAATGCCAGGTCGGCCTGAGGATCAGACCGCGAGGTTCCTCGGCAGGTCTGCATCGAGAGGGCGGGCGACGTCCTCGAATCGCTTATCGGAAGAAGGCACCCGTGTCTGTCGCCCCATTTGCTGCTCCACTGAACGTCGACCGCGCGCGCGCCGCCCTCGCGGAGCTCGCCGCCGGGCGCGGCGAACTGGATCGATTCCTCGAAGGGTTCTTCGGGGAATTGGGGAAGCTCGGCGACGAACTGAGAGAACGCCAGCGGTCGCTCGTCGCCCAGCGGCAGGCGATGGAACAGCAACTGAACCAGCAGGCCGAGGAGTTGCGGCGACAGCGGGCCAGCCTGGACGAACAACAACATCGGATTCGCGAACAGGTCCGACAAGAGGTGGCCGAAGCGTCCGCCGAATTTGCCGAAGCGCTGGTTCAGCAGCGACGGCAAATGGCCGAGGAACGCAGCCAATGGCTTGAAGAACTGACGCGGATGCGGCAGCTCCTCGAGTTGATGACGCGGCGTGAAATGCATCTTGAAGGCAAGTAGTGGTCGGAAATGGAGC
>CAZFKF010000367.1:0-5708 GCA_964518805.1 uncultured Planctomycetaceae bacterium
CGTCGGAACTTTGCTGGCCATCGTCGTCACTCGCCTGCTCGGCGCGTTTACCGTATTCGGGCGGTTGGTGGCTGGCCGCATCGGGTTGCCGATCATTGTCCAGGGTTTTGGAATTGCGCTGATTCTCGGGTTGGCGGGGGGGCTGTACCCGGCCTATCGCGCCTCGCGCCTCCTGCCCACGGAGGGCCTTCGGCATGAGTAACGCAGATTCCCTGGGCGCAGTCCTGTTCCGCACGCAAGAGCTATCGAAGCTCTATCCCGATGGCCAAGTCTGGGCCCTCAACGAAGTCACGCTGGAAATCCGCCGCGGCGAGTACGTGGCGGTGATGGGCCCCAGCGGCAGCGGAAAGTCGACCCTCCTGAATATCCTTGGGGGACTGGACCGGCCCACCCAAGGAGAAGTGTACTTCGAGACGCAGGCCCTCAGCACGATGCGGGATCTGGATCGCTACCGCTGCGAGAAGATCGGATTCGTCTTCCAGTCGTTTCATCTGCTCCCCGTGCTTACGGCGCTGGAGAACGTCCAGATTCCGATGTTCGAGACATCGCGCGCGGTGTCCGATCGCGTCGCCCGGGCCCGCTCGCTGCTTGAACTGGTAGGCATGGGACATCGCATGGGGCATCTGCCCAAGCAGCTTTCCGTGGGGGAGCGGCAAAGGGTGGCAATCGCCCGGGCCTTGGCGAACGAACCCGCCGTGCTTCTGGCGGATGAGCCAACCGGAAACCTCGATACGACGAACGCCGCGAGCATTCTCGATGTGTTCGCGCGCCTGCACCGCGAGCGCAACGTGACGGTCGTGATGGTCACGCACGACGCCGACCTGGCCCGCCGCGCCCAGCGAACGATCCGCGTCCAAGACGGTCGGATGGTTGCAGCCGACGAACCGCCTTGCATGTCGGGCACATTCTGATTTCCAGGACTGAGCGGTACGCTCACCGTCGACGGAGTATCTGCCCTGTTGTGAACTTTTTCCGCCACCCCTAATCTCCTTGCGGTGCGGGCCACGATGATCGAGTACACAGGGCTCACCGCCGGAGATGCCATCCGCAGAGGGCATCTCCTTAATACAGGGGGGAACCGTCTCGGCCGGTTGCCTTTTGGCCGTTGAACAGCGACAATTGGGGCAAACTGTAGGGTCTGCGTATACGCAACTGGATTCGACGGCGTTGTCTAAGGCGAGACCATGGTTTTTGCAGAGTCTCACGAAAGCACCTCGGCTCCTCCCGCGTCCTTGCGTACCCTGGTCGAGGTCGCGCGCTGGCGTGCCGATACGCAGCCCAATGATCGGGCCTTCGTGTTCCTGGCCGACGGGGAGCACGAGTCGGACCAGATGACTTACGCGGCGCTGGATCGGCTGGCGCGCGGGATCGGAAGCGGACTGCACGCGCGGCGGGCGCAGGGCGAACGCGTGCTCCTTCTGTGCGAACCGGGGACCGACTTCACCGCGGCCTTCTATGGCTGTCTGTATGCGGGCGCCCTGCCGGTTCCCGCGTATCCTCCGGACCCTTTCCGGCTCAGCCGTACGTTGCCGCGTTTGCAGGCTATTTTGGACAATGCCCAGGCGCGTTTCGTGCTTGGGTCGCCTGAAATCCTGGAGTACGTAACCGAGAGCCTCGACCGGTCCAACCGGCTGGAAATCCTCTCCCTGGACCGCCTGGCGTGGGACGCCCGCGACGACTGGTTTCCCGAGCCGGGGAACGACCAACAGCTTGCCTTTCTGCAATACACGTCGGGCTCGACCGGGTCGCCGCGGGGGATCATGATTACCCACGGCAACGTCATGAGCAGCATGGCCACCATGCACCGCGAGGACGGCGACGGTGTGGTCGGAGCGATCTGGCTGCCCCCGTACCACGACATGGGCCTCGTGGGCGGAGTGCTTCAGCCGGTCTATAGCGGGCGGCCCGTGGTGATCATGCCGCCGCGAGCGTTCATCGAGCGGCCCATGCGATGGCTTCACGCGATCTCGCGCTATCGGGCAACGACCACCGGGGCCCCGAATTTCGCCTTCGAGCTCTGCGTGCGCAAGATGACCCGCGACGAATGCCAGGGCCTCGACCTGAGTTCCTGCCGGATCGCAGCGGTCGGGGCGGAGCCGGTTCGCGCGGAGACTCTCGACCGTTTTGCAGAGGCGTTCGCGCCCTACGGATTTCGTCGCGAGGCGTTCTTGCCGGCTTACGGCCTGGCCGAGGCCACGCTCAACGTGACGGCCGGACGCTGGTTCGAGGCCCCGGTGGTGCGGAGCTTCTCGTCCCGGGCCTTGGGGGAAGGCCGGGCCGAGGAGGTGGCGGCCGAGAGCCAACGCGCCCGGCGTCTGGTCGGCTGCGGTCGTCCCTGGCCCGGCCAACGCGTCACCATCGTCGATCCGAAGACCCGCCACGAGCTGGAAGCCGGCCGCGTGGGGGAGATCTGGCTCCAGAGCACCAACATCGGCCAAGGGTACTGGAATCGCCCCGAAGAAACGGCCAAGACGTTCTTCGCGAAGCTCGCCGGCTCAAACCACGGGACCTACCTCCGCACCGGCGACATCGGGTTTCTTCACGAGGGCGAACTGTTTGTGGTGGGCCGGCTGAAGGAACTGATCATCCTCGGCGGCCGCAACTACTATCCCCACGATATCGAGCAGGTCGTGGCCCGCAGTCACCCTTCGCTCAGGCGGGACGCCGGCGTGGCGTTTTCCTGCGACATCGACGGACAGGAGCGGCTGGTGATCGTGCATGAGGTGCGGCGCTCGCGGCGATTCTCGCTGGACGACGTCATCGCCGCCATTCGGCGCGAACTGGTCAAGGAGTACTTGCTCTCGCCGTATGCCGTGGTGCTGATTGCCGGTGGTTCGCTTCCCAAGACATCCAGTGGCAAACCGCGAAGGCGTCATTGCCGGCAACTGTTCATCGAAGGTCGCCTGGAACACGTCGCCCGGTGGTGCACGCCGCCGGCCGTTGTGCCCCGGTTGGAATACGTTGCCCCGCGCACGCCGCTGGAGAAGCAGATCGCTGCCGTGTGGACCGAGGTGCTCCGCGTCCCGCGCGTGGGCGTCCACGACAACTTCTTCACGCTGGGGGGCGATTCGCTCCTGGCCACGGAGTTGTACCTTCGCATGTCGCCCCTCGTGCCGGGACAACTCGCCCTGGAGCGGCTTTTCGACGATCCCACGGTGGCCGGTCTGGCGGAACTGATACTCTCGGCCCAGACCGAGCAGGCCGGCGAGCCGGGCGTGATCCGCCTGCTCGACCAGATCGAAGGAATGTCGGAAGAGGAAGCCCATCGAGCCCTCGTCGCGGCCCACGCAGCCCTTTCCGAGGGCAGTGCCGCTCGGGAACCATGAACGAATTCCGCAAGCGAATTGAGCGTCTCTCGCCGGCAAAACGCGCCATTCTGGAAATTGCCTTGGCCCGCCAGGCGGCCCGGCAGGAATCCCAAGACCGCATCCCGACGCGCCGGGCCGACGATCCGCTGGTCCTTTCCTTCGCGGAGCAGCGTCTGTGGTTCTTCAGCCAATTGCATCCGGGTGACTTTGTCTACAATCTGCCCTTGGCGGTCCGCGTGCTCGGGGCCTTGGATCCCGCGGCCTTCGAGCGGGCCCTCGGCGGACTGGTCCGGCGGCACGAGACGCTGCGGACCACGTTCGTCAGCGTCGACGGCCTGGCGCAGCGGCGAATTGCGGCCGAGGGCAGCGTGCCGGTGGCCCACGCCGATCTCCGCGCGCTGGCCGGCCCGGGGCAGGAAGAGCAGTTGCAGGGCGAACTCCGCGAAGCGTCGCGGCAACCGTTTGATCTGGCCACCGGTCCTTTGACGCGTTGCGTCCTCTACCGGCTCGCCGACGAGCATTGGGTGGTGCTCCTGGTGATGCACCACATTATCTCCGACGGCTGGTCGATGGGCGTCCTCCTCCGCGATCTGGCGGCGTTCTATCGGGCCGAAGTCCGCGGCGAAGACGCGCCGCTGGCCCCGCTGGAGGTCCAATACGCGGATTTCGCCGCCTGGCAGCGCGATCGCTTGTCGGGCGGCGTGCTCCGGCGCGAGATCGAATATTGGCGTAAGGTGCTGGGAAACGACCCAACCCCGCTGGGACTGCCCGCCGATCGACAGCGTCTTCCGGTTCCGTCGTCGGAGGGCGACAGCCTGCCGTTCGCCTGGGAGCCGCCCTTGGCAAAGAGCATCCGGGACCTTGCACGCCGCGAAGGCACGACGTTGTTCGTGGTGCTTCTGGCAGGGCTTCAGGTGCTCTTGAGCCGCTACTGCCGGCAGAAGGAGGTCGTCGTCGGAACGGCTTTGGCGAACCGCACGCGGCGCGAATTGGCGGACCTGATCGGCTTCTTCGTCAACACGCTGCCGCTGCGAAGCGACCTGTCCGACGACCCCTCGTTTCACGAGTTGATCGCCCGCCTTCACGGGCAGGTGTGCGGCATGCTAGCGCACCAGGAACTTCCCTTCGAGAAGCTGGTCGAGTTGGTTCATATCGAGCACCGCGACGCCGCGTCGCCGCTGTTTCAGGTGGCGTTGGTGCTGGAGAGTGCGCCGCTGACGGTGCCGTCCGGTTCGGAGCTTCGCATCGAGCCGATGGCAGTCGACAATGGCACGTCGAAGCACGACCTGACGCTCTACTTCTTCGATCGCGGCGCACGGATTGAAGGGGCGGCCGAATACCGCACCGCGATCTTCCTGCCGGAGACGATCCAGCGGCTGGTCGGGAACCTGGCGACCCTGCTCGAAGCAGGCACCCAAGAGCCGGGTCTGCCCGTCTCGCGGATTCCGCTCCTTCGCCCAACCGAACGTCGGCGCCAGAGTAGGATGGGTCTCGGACCCGTCCAGAGTGTCGCGGACGGGTCCGAGACCCATCTTATGCTGCACGGCCTTTTCGAGCGGCGCGCCGCGGCTTCGCCCGATCGCGTCGCCGTTCGCTTTTCCGGCCGCGACTTCAGCTATGCTAGGATCGACGAGCAGGCCAGTCGCCTGGCCCGCTGGCTGAGGCAGCGGGACGTGGCAGCCGAGCAGCCGGTCGGCGTTTGCATGGGGCGGTCGGTGGAACTGGTCACGGCGATGCTGGCCGTGATGAAGGCCGGCGGGGCGTACCTCCCTTTGGACCCCGACCAGCCGGCCCGGCGGCTTCGGTTCATCCTCGACGACGCCAAGCCGGTCTTGGTGCTGGCCAGCCGGGAGGCGATGGGACGAATCGCCGAGGCGCCGTGTCCGGTCGTTGATTTTCAAGACGCGATGGAAGAAGCCCCATTGCCGGGGCCGGCTTCCGAGGAGAACCCGGAGACGCTGCCTGAGGTCCAATCCGGACAACTGGCCTACATCATCTACACCTCTGGCTCGACCGGCAGGCCGAAGGGCGTGCTGGTCGAGCACCGCAGCGTGGTGAACTTCGTGCTAGCGCAGAGCCGGGTGATGGGCATTGAGCCCGGTTTCCGCTGCTTCCAGTGCTTCTCGCCGGCCTTCGACGGCTCACTGGCCGAGATGTTCAACGCCCTGGCCAACGGGGCCTGCCTGGTGATCGGCGAGCCGACCGTCTTCGACGCCGTCGACGCGCTGGAGGACTTCCTCCACGCCGAACGCGTCAATTCGGCCCAGTTTACTCCGTCGATGCTGCAATCGCTGCGGGCCGGGGCATTGCCGGAGCTTGCAACCGTCGTTTCAGCGGGCGAAGCGATGACCGCCGAACTGGTCGGCCGCTGGTCGCCGGGCCGGCGCTTGTTCAATGCCT
>CAZFKF010000368.1:0-5706 GCA_964518805.1 uncultured Planctomycetaceae bacterium
CTTGCGGAAGGCGTCGTTCTGGATGTCCTCGGGCCGGCCGATCCAGGTGAGCGGTTCGGGCCCCACGCCGCCCTCGGGATAGGTGTGCAGCCCGAAGAAATTCATCCGCATCTTGGGCAACTGGCCGAGGATCGCCTTGTAGCCGTCCACGTTCCACCAGTCGGGCCCTTCGGGGAAATCGTGGAACGGCTGGATGCCGCGGCGGTCGAAGAGCGGTTTTCCCAGTTCGTCGCCGACCGCGAATGCCGGCGCCATAGGCTGGTCGGGAATCACGTCGCCGTGCATCGAGAACCGCACGCCCATCTGCTCCGCCAGCCGATACGCCCCATAGAGCGTGCCCGTGGGATCGCCGCCAGCGACCAGCACCACGGACCGGTCGCGGCGCCGAATCGTGCGGATGAGATACTGTTCGGCGGCCAATCCCTGCACCGCGGCCTTCAACGCACCGTCGGTCAACAAGGCCGCGACGGTCGGGCACGACTTCACGCCGATGACGATCAAGGCGCCATCGCCCTGCACGTCCAGGTTCTCGACCATCGGCAAGAGTCGCGCGGTCCGCACGTAGTAATACCGCCGGATCTCCCGAGCGGCCAACCGTTCGGCGAAGGAGACGCCTTTGTCCGCAGCCGAGACAACCGCGACCGGGGTGACGTCCTCCGCAGCGAGCGCCGGAACGCCTGCCAAGTTCGACGCCAAGAGTATCATAACGAGTGCCGCGCTGCGTGCCATGATCGCGTCTCCTAGAACCTCGCACCGAGGATGGGCCAACGCGCGTGATTCTAAGACTCTACCCTGCGAACTGCAAGCGCCTTCCTGCGGTCCGCGTTCTGCCCCTCATGGTTCGACCAGCTCTTCGTCCCTTGACGCCGGGCTATTCCCGGATCTCCCAGGCCTGTGCCGTGTGGGACGGGAAGACGACCTTGCGGCGAAGCACGGAGCCCGACTCGAACTCCTCCGTCCGTCCTGGTGCCGTGAGCACGGAGCCGCGCAGCCGGCCCGCCTTGAGACCGTAGTCCTTGGCGTCAAGCCCGAGGGACGCCGTGATCGGGGTGTCTCCCGCGTTGACGGCAATGATCGCCAGGCGATGCTCTCCGGGAAGGATCCACGTTGAGGTCAACAGGGCGTCGGTTGTGACCCACCAATTGCCGCCACCCCAGCCCCAATCGGCCTTGACTTTGGGGATTTCGCCTTCCACCTTCGGCGGACGAGCCATTTCGCCGGCTGCGAAGTACTGCTGCAACTGGCGGCGCAAACCGACGATGGTCTTGAGGAACTCGATGTTGTCCTTCTCGCGGATCACGTTGGGGGCGATCCAGCCGATTTGTTCGCCGAACGTCAGTTGTTGAGCGGCCTTCATGCGCAACGCGAGGTCGCGGGTCGGTCCACCGCCGTAGCTGCGGCCGAACATCTGCAATGCGCCTCCGTAAACGGCGGGAAATGCCGGAACCTGGCCGTCGTGCTGCCAATGCCACGTGAGGTAGCCATCGAACCAGCGGACGTAGGCCTCGGCGTTGCACTCGGTCGTGAGGAAACAATTCTTGGGCATGTCGCGGCGGACTCGATCCAACATCTGACGGTATCCGTCCGCCCACCAGTGACCGCCGCCAAGCGCGTGGCCGTGCGAAGGATCGAAGCAGAGCCTGGCCGCGGATGCGGCGATCTGATCGATGTACACTCCGCGGACGCCGTATTCCTTGAAGAGCCTCATCGTGATCTCGCACACGCGGTTCTGCCAGAATCGCGTGGCCGGACACATCACCGCGAAGCGGACGGGCGTGCCATTGCTTTCCTTGCTGCCATACTCCTCAACGACGACCTGCCCCCGCTCGTCCTTGACCGCGTAAGGCCGGGCCAGGCGACTGAACTCGAAGTCCTCGACGCCGCGGTCCCGCGTATCCCACAGCCGCCCGTTGATGTATGGCATGACCAGTACGCCCGACGCCTGGAGGTCCGCCACCGCTTCTTTGAAGCCCGGCTTGGAGGGGAAGTAATGCGGGTAGTCGTTGTCGAAGGGGTTGCTGTGCCAGCCGTACCAGTGCATGCCGGCAGGCGTCCCTAAGATCCTGGCGAACTGCTTCACCTCCCCCAGCCTCTCCGCCGAGGGCGGACCGCCCGAGGGCCAAGGATCGGCGCCACCGAGTGCCCACACCGAAAGCGTACGCATCTCGGGAACTGTGTCCGGCCTCCCCTCGGGGCCGAGCTTCGGATACCATCCGGCCTGTCGGCGCACCCAGTCGCGATAGATGGTCGCTGCGTCGAACCAGTCGCCACGGTTCAACTGCCACACGGCCTCGCCTTCTGTTCGCATTCCGATGCCCGGCCGACCCATATCGGGAGCTGGAACGTCGAACTGGAACAACACAGACTTCTCGGCCGGCCGGCTTTCCACCGCCAGATCCTTGGTGCTGCCCGAGGGATCGTGCAGGCCCACGTAGAGCCCGGTCTTTCGAGCGCGATCGTAGGCTGCCATGAACTGCATCGTCATCCACGCTCCCGGGTAGGAATCGCGAAACTGGAATGCCCGTCGCCAAAGGCCACGCTGCGTTTCGCCCGGCCCGCGGGGAACGAACACGCAGCCGCCGTCCCCGAGGTCGGCGATGGCGGTCTGCGGGAACACGACGCGCCACACACCCCAGCGTTTGTTGGCGTTCTGCACCTCGAGATGCCAGCGAATGGCGTGGGCCCGGTCGTCGGCCGTCGCCGTGGCCGTGACTTGAATCCCGGAGAGGTGCGGAGCTTTTGCCGTGGTCCATTGCAGTTGCAGCTCCTTGTCGCCCGGCGAGGCAATCCCCACGCGGGTCCAGCCGGCGTCGGCGTCCAGGCGTGTCTCCTGCCCTGCCTGCCCCTCGCGTAATGTCAATGTGAACAGAGGCGCCGGCCTGGGCGGAAGCAACTCGATCTTGGTTGCGGCGTCGGCCAGACTCGTCAGCCGAATGCCTTCCCCCGAGCCGTCAACCAACAGACGAAGGTCGCCGGCCGAGAGACTGCCGGCGCTGTGGAGGGGCTCGGCTGCGGTAATCGTCTTGCCGTTTGTCGCCGGAAGAACGGCAACCAGGGTCGCGAAGACAAATGCGCTCGCCGGTTTCGTCCCAAACATGATCTTCCTCCGTTGTTTGTCGGTCCCTTGGGCAAAGGCCCCTCACTGTCGAGCCGCAAGGCCTCTGCTCGGCGACGCGCCGAGGCCAGGATACCACGGAGAGAAGTAGCTGAGCAATCCGGCGCGCTTGCGGACGGCGAAACCCACCGCCCCCGAACGGCATGTACCAGAAGCGGACAAACGCTCGATGCTCTCGTCTGCCGCCTGCGTTGGACGACGGCCGACAAAGGGCGTTCAATTGGCGTTCGTGACCGGGTAGGTCTGGACGAGTTCTGAGGTGATTTCCGGCGAGTCACAGCCTGAATACGCATCGGGGAGCGGCAAGCGGCGGAAGCCGCTGGCTGCTGACTCCGGCTTCGCCCCCGACGACGTGTCGCTTGGCACGTTGGCCATCGACTCCTGCATGTCGTCGACTCGAACCCGCGCGGCGGGTCGCCGGATAGGGAACAGCTCGTGTTCTCCGGGGGGCGATTCTTGTCGGGTCGACAGTCCCCCGCCCGTCTCGCCCGACGACGAAACGAACTTCGCCGGAGTCTTCGATCCTGCGGATCGCCCACCCGGATAGTCTGCGTAGGCATTGGCAGTCACGCCCGTCGCCGGATCATAGGAGGAGGACGAGGATGGGTTCGCAGGCGCCGCGCTTGACGCATCCGTCCCCAGACCGTACGCGTCCTCGTTCGGCTTGTATTCCGGCGGACTTGTCGAATTGGATCTTGCCTTGGTGCCTTCCGGTGTCGATTTGTACGAGTCTTCCGCCGAACGTCCTGTTGTCGTGGTTCCTTGGTCGCTCTCTGCGGGCTTGTAGCTGTCGGTGGATTGGTAGTCGTCTCTGGATCTGTAGTTGTCCGCGGACTTGCGCCTGTCCGTGGATCGATAGCCGTCTGTCGAGTTGTCGCTGTCTTTGGGCTTGTCGTCGTCCTGCGGCGACGAGGTCGTCTGCGCTTCGTACGCCGATTTCTTCCGCGAATTTGGCGTCGTGTCGTCGTACGGCGACGAATTCAGGCTGGCCAACGGAGAATCGGGGTAGGCGCTCGCGCCCGCGGTGTCGTTGTTCGATGCGTCGACCGAGCGTCGGCGCTCGACACCATCGTGGTTGCGAAACCCTTCACGGGCAAGGTTTGCACCGGATGGCTTCTCCGGAGACCTCACTTCGAGCGACGCCGATGCAGCGGGGTCGATGAACATGCCGCGCACGGCAGGGTAACGGGAGGCATTGAATCCGATGCAGAATGCTCCCACGGCAAAGACGGCAATGGCTTGCCGGATGTTGGGCATGGTGAGTCCCTCCACGCTGGGCGGATTGCCCATATAGGGCCGAATAAGAACGACCCGTCCGTGGGATGAAGACTCAAGGTGTTGCCCAACTCTTTCGCCGTCCGTAACGCTGCGCGTCCAACATACCATACACCGTGCGAAGTCCCGGGCAACCGATTCCAATAACCCTCGCTCGAGTTTCTCCGTTCCGTGCGAGCACTCGTTTCGTCTGGGAAAACCCTGAGGGCGGCTTCCGACGCAGCCCGCGGCTATCGATGCGTACGCCTTGGTTCTGCTCAGCCGAGTGACGCCATTGCGCGGAGGGAAAGCGAAACGGAGAGCGAAGAGGAACCGGCGTGCGATCGGCCAGAAGTCCCTTAAACGCCTCCTTCCTTCTTGGATCGCCGAGAAACCCTGCCCGTGGAAACGCAACCCGACTTGCAGGACGCTCCAGGTTGTTGCGAAATCATCCACAGTCGGGCCGAGGTGACTCCCGCAAGCGTCCCTGCGGCAATGGCGATCCGTGTGGCGTAACTCCTTTCCGCCACACGAGTTGCGAAATAGCGACCGCCCCGTCGCGATTTCTTGGCCATGTGGCATGGTTTCTGCGTAGTTGGACGGCGGGCTCAAAAACGGCCTCGGGCGTGGGGGACGCAACCATGGCACTCACCGAACTTGATCAGCAACTGCTTGAACGCTGCCTCGAACGTCGGCCGCGGGCCTGGGAGGACTTTGTCGATCGCTTCCTCGGGCTTGTGATCCACGTGGTCAACTACTGCGCCGAGGCCTGGCCCATCTGGCTCAGCGCCCAGGACCGAGAAGACCTTTGCGCCGACGTGATGCTCGGATTGATCCAGGATGACTTCGCCGTTCTTCGCCGCTTCCGTCGCGAGAGCAGCCTGGCTACCTACCTGACGGTCGTAGCTCGGCGGATCGTGATCCGGCAGTTGAGCAAGTGCCGGCCAGCGGCCGCACTCGAAAACGCCGTTGCCAGGCGAAACGAAGCCGGGCTCGATGCTCCGCACGCGCTGCCCGATCGATCCGTCGAGGAACGCGAGGAAGTCGGGCATCTGTTCGACCAACTCTCCGAAAAGGAGACCAGCGCCGTCCAGATGTACTACTTCGACGGGCGCGACTATGCGGTCATCGGCCGCTCGCTGGGCATTCCGGAAAACAGCGTCGGCCCCGTGCTCAGCCGTGCGCGCAGCAAGATGCGACGAGCCGCCGAGCATCATCCGGCGGGATGGTCGCCCGCGCCTGCGAGCGATTCCGCGCTGCATCGGGAAGACTCTCGGAGCTCACGCTCCGACCATTCCTTGCGATCCCCGTCTGCGCGCTAAATCGCGTTGCACGTC
>CAZFKF010000369.1:0-5686 GCA_964518805.1 uncultured Planctomycetaceae bacterium
GCCCCCACCCCGGCCAGCGAAAAGACCCAAGTCCATAGGAATGGCTCGCTGTGGTTGTAGCGGAGTTCCAGGTTCGTGGCGTTGGGAGGCGGGTAGCGGGTGGCGGCCAAAAGGGCCTCGTCTTTGTGCCGGATGGGTAGCGATTCGCGCATCGGCTCGACACGCTCGCCCAGCGAGCGAATGGCCGCCACGAAGCGATGCGCAGCCGGTCCCAGACGTTCATCGGGTGTGGCATCTTCCTGGCTGGAGTAGGCGGCCGTCAGTTCCCCAAACGCGCGGCGCACGTCGGCGAGTTCCGTCTGCGGATAGTCTCGCAGCAGCGTCTTGGAACCGAACAACACCGTCTGGATGCTCAGCCACGGTTGGGTCTCGTCCTTGGCGTCCCGGTCGCGTTCCAACGCCGCGGCGTTGAGCGCCGGCACGATCGCCATCGTGCGCCCGTTGTCGAACAGCGCCAAGTGCAGCTCCGCGCACATCTGGATCAGGTTGGACGCCGAGGTGGCCATGGCCCGCAGTCGCACACGAACCCGCTCCAGTTGGCCGCGCTCGGCCTCGGGCGGACTTTCGGTGAAGCGCTTCGCAACCCCCTCGATGCGCCCCGGCAGCGCGCTCACCGCCTCGCGAAGCTGCGTGACCCTCGAATCGGCCTCGTCGAGCGGGATCCACGGGGGCTCTTGCCCCTTCATGGCCAGTTCCAGGAGTTGCTTCATCGAATCGGAGACGGCGGCGACTTCGTCCTTGCCGGCGGCGCCGTCCAATCGGGGCAGTTGCTCCAAGTCGGGCGCAAGTTCGCGCCAGGTCTGGGCCACCCCGCCCAGTCGGTCCATGAAGCGCCGGCGCATGCCGTTGGGGGCCTCGGGCCGGAACGACACCAAGCGGTAGATGCTGTACGACTCGGCCAGTTCACTGACGGCCTGATCGAGCTTGGTCGGGCTGTACGGCTTTTCCTCGGACCGCGCCTTACGCCGTTCCTCGAGGAATGCGTTCCATCGGGCGTGAAACTTGTCGGCCCGTTCGATTTGCCATGGCGAGGCGAACTTCAACCGCACGCCGCCGGGCCCGTTAATCGGCAGACCCAGCAGTTCGCGGCGCAGCTCCTCGTTCGAGGCATTCAAGAACGGGACTCGCTCCCAACGCTGTGGCTGGATGATCCAGCTCAACAGCAACTCCGACGGATCAAACTTGCGAGGCTCGCCGTCGGGAAACAGCTTGCACGCTTCGGCCAGTTCCGGGCTGGCAAGCGCGAGGTCTTTGGGGTTGGCGCCGGCTTTGGCTGCTGATCCTTCGGCCACAGCGCCGATGAGGTCCAGCCGTGGCGATTGACGGCCGCAGACCGCCTCCACAACCTGACGTGCATAGGTGTCGACCGGCTTGATCCGCCCTTCGTGCAGCACGGGCATGCCGGCCCAGGCGGCCAGGCCGTTGCGATCGGGCGATCCGGCCGCGGCCGTGCCGGCCCAAGCCGTTGCGAGGAGCAGGACGCCAGTCAACGGATATCGAAGCGTGCGCATGGTTATAACTCTCGTTGGAGGCAAGGGGGCAGGAGTTGGGGGATCGGGGATTAGGATTCCGACATCGGCATCCCTCAGCAGTCCTAACCCGCAATCTCGGTTCCCCAATTCCTAATCCCTAGCCCTTGTTCCGCCACTTCGGCGGCGGCGGAAGAAATAGGCCCTCATGTAGAACATTACGCCCACGCCGGCCACGATCAAGAGGCTTCCGGCGTACTTCAGTCCGCGGCCAGGATCGTAGTTGACCGTCAGGAACGAGATAAACAGTTGGTCTTTCTTGCTCCCCGACGGCACCCATTGGTCGAACTGCTCTTCGCCCGGCTTCCAGGGGCCGGCAAAGCTCTCCTGGAACAGGCGGTACGAACGGCCGGTCCGCGGGTCGGAGAAGTTCACCGGCTCGTTGAGCGTGATGAGCACCTTTTCGCGAAGCACCTTGGCCCCGTCGTCACTGTCGATTTCGATGGATTCCGGGGGCTGCTTGGCCACCTTTTCGTCCCAGGCCAGCAGATCGACAAGGCTTGAGTAATGAGAGGCCATGCTGGTGCCGGGGTCGAGTTTGCGGTTGAAACTACGCAACCGCACGCGGAATCCCAGTTGAACCTCGTCATAGGCCAACGTCACCGCCACCCGGCGGGGGCCGGCGCACACGGTCCTTCGTTGATCGTCGTGAGGCGGAGCCGTGAACTGGGAAGGCTCGGTCCCGTCGAGCCAGAACTGCTCGCTGACTCCGTCCACGCTCAGACGCACCAGGGCCCGACGCGTCTTGCGGCTGCTCTCCTTCTTGACAGAGAACGGAGCGGGCTCGATCCGCTCGCCCGGGCGGTCGTGCGGAATGAACTGATCGACGTACCAGGACACTTCGTCCGCGGTTCCTGCGAAGCTGGCGTGATGACCGCCGTCGACGGCGAGCAGGCCCGAGGCTTCCAGACGCGGCGACTTCCAGACCCGGTAACGAAGCTGCCCGTCGACGCCCTGGAGAATGTCGATGCGCGGCCGCCCGATTCCACGAAGCAAACTCGCGTCGGCACGTGAAGGACTGCCGCCCGATTCCGACGGCGTCTCCTGCCAGAAAGTGCCATAGACGCCGTGCTCCTTGTCGTGCTGATTGAATTCCGGGTAGTCGGCCAGGAGTTTCAGCGGCTGAGATCTTTCGCCGGCAGCAAGGACTCGCAGCGACACGCCGCGGACCTGCTCATCGAGGCTGAGCAACTGCACGTCGAGACCGGTCTCGCCCAGCGGAAGCCGGCTTCCGGCTGCAAACTTCTCCAGAGGAAGGATGTGCCGCTTGCCGTCGACAAAGAGTACGATCTGGCCTTGTGAGCCCGCCACGGCGTCGGGCTGGCTGTTGAGAAAGGCGTCGGTCTCGGCTTGGCTGCCGGCGACCCAGAACACGATCTGCTGCCCGCCCGGCAGCGTCTGGCGACCTCCGAGTCCCACGCGCCGGCGCGCGGCGTGAGAGGCGGCAGCGTCTTGGACGCCCAACTCGATGGACTGCCAAACGTCTGGGTCGCCGTCGCCCGACTTGGCGGGCGCCGCGTCGCCAGAGGGGCTCGCCTTGCCCGACCGGCTGCGGATCTGCAATCGTAGCGGCGGCACGGCAGCGGATCGCGAGTCGCTCAGGTAGTCGAGGATTTCCAATCGAATCCCGTCGCGCTCGTAGAGCGTCCGTGGACCGGGCCGGCCGAGTGCCCAAGGGAACACCGGCAGTTGATTGTAGTCGTCCCAGTTGAACGGCCCCGGGGCAAACGGAATCCGGATGACCTGCGGATCGGCTGGTTGCTTCTCCTGAGAGGCGGACTCGGACGCGTTCTGCGTCGCGAGCCGGCGATGGATCGTTAGTTCGAAGTGCTGCGTGTCGACGAACGCGCGATGGGCAGCGGTCCCCTCAAAGATCGGCATCTGCGCATCGATGCCGCCGATCCAGCTCAGGCTGCACCCCAGCAGCAGCACGAGAATGCCGGTGTGGGTGACCACGAACCCGGTCTGGTGTTTCTTCCAGGGGAAACGAATGATCGCCGCACAGAGGACGTTCAGCCCCAGCAGAAACACCAGAGCGGCAAACCACCAGGTGCCGTAGACCCCGAAATGAACGGCCTTGGCGCCATACCATTGTTCGACGAACGTGGCCCAACCCAACACCACCGCCGAGAGCGCGATGACGATGACTGCCAGTCCCAGCGAGGCCAGCCCCCGGTAGACTCGCCAAAGGACCCGCACCGCTAACGGTCGAGCGACAGCATCTGTGATGGGAGGAGCCATAGGTTTAGTACGGGGTGGGGAGTCGAATCGTGCGGGCGGCGGGCAGGCAGGATGGAACGAATCCGCCGACAGACGCTAAGTGGGACCGCTCTAAGCGATTATAGCGCTCTGGGAAGAAGGAGGGTAGGTGCGTCGCGCCGCATCCCTCGATGGCGCACGGCGATCCCTTCGGGGTACCCGAAGGGTGGACACGTCGCCGCAGTCTCGAAAGCGGACCGGCCGTCAGCCAAGCAGGCCGGCAAGCATGTCCATCAGCGAGCTCGTCACGGTGTACGACTCGCCCCAGCTCCACATGTTGCGCAGCAGGTCATAGCCCATCCAGCCGCACAGAACGAGCAAGATGACGCAGAAGACCAGAGACGTGACTTGAAGGCCACTGTATGGGGCCTCGGCGTAGATCATCGACGGGGCCGCAACTGCGCCCTGATCGGCGTACACCGGCTGAGGCATGCCCAGCGGGCTGCCCGCCGCCGGCACGGCGGCCCCCAGCCCTGCCGAAGCCCCGCCGCCGAAATCTTCGTCGAGCATGGCCGCGGCCATCGGCATCGCTCCGCCGGCAATCATCGTCGGCGCCGCGTCGCTGACCGGACCTCCTTCCAGTGCGATCACCTGAGAGCCGCTCTCCGAATCCTCATCGCCAACCTCCTCCAGCGGCGTGAGTTGAAAGCCTTCCTCGGGCTGAACGACCGGAGCCGCTTCGGATTCGACCGCGATGCTGGCGCCGGTATCATCGGCAAAGGTGAGCATGTCATCTTCGCCGAGTTCGAGCGAGTCGTCGTCTTCCTCTTCGCGATCCAACTCGAGCGGCTCTTCGAGAGAGAGCCCACTGTCGGTGGGGTCGACCAGCGAAATCCCGCTGTCGCTGCCGATGGTCACGTCGCTGCCGCCGCTGGGCGCGCCGAGCACGAGGTCGTCATCCTCCACGTGGTCTCCGCCGCCAATTCCCGAGCCGCCAGCCTTCTTCCCCACGCCCGAGCCCGTCTTCTTCCCGGACAGCGATCCGGCTTGCTTCCTGATGACCGAAGAGCCGGGTTTCTTGGCGACTGGTGTCGCCGGCTTCGATTCGATCTCCAGCGGAAGGTCTTCGTCGAGGAGAAGTTCTTCGTCGATGGTCAGTTCGAGGTCGCCGGCGCCGACCGGCGGCTTCTTTGCCGCGCCGGCCAAGTCAACGCCGCTGCCGCCCTTCTTGACGCCCGAACCCGCCCCCTTTTTGCTGCCAGAGCCCTGCGGACCGACGTCGCTTTCGCCCAGCCGAATGTCGCTCTCGGCCAGCCGGAGGTCGCTGTCGGCGGCCTTGCCCGTGCCGCCGATGACTGTGCCCGACGTCCCGGCGTCCGAGCCTCCCAGCGCTACCTCGCTCAGAAGGACCTCGTTCGTATCGTCGTCGGTCGCCGCCGACATCGCCTCGGTCCGCATGCGCCGCGCAAGCGACTCGATGTCCTCGCCCTTGAACTTCCAGTTCGAACCGTCGCGCAGCCCCCGCAGTTCATTGTGCTCACGCCGCAAATTGACTTCGGCGGGAGTGATGCCCAGGTACGCGGCCGCTTCCTCGATCGTGTAGTATTTCTTCTCAGCCATACCGCCCGTCTTTCACCTTGGTGCCAAGGCAGCTTCGATTTCCTCGGGCAACGGGTCCTTGCCGTTGAACTGTTTCATCTGCATGTCGAACTGAAACGTGCGCACGCTTCGCAGCGCAATCCGGCCCGTGGCGAATTCGATGTGATAGACGCTCATCACGCGCTGCTTCGGATCGATGATCGTCAACTGCTGATACTTGTCGCCCACGTTCGCCGAAACGGCCAGCATGTCGGCGTTCGCCAGCGTCGACTGCAACTGGAACGGTCCACCGCGTTCTCGTCCGCCCTCGTGACGCTCCGGGGCTTCCACGGCAGCACCCATCACCAGCCCCACAACCA
>CAZFKF010000370.1:0-5683 GCA_964518805.1 uncultured Planctomycetaceae bacterium
CCTGGATGTTCATCAGCAGGCTGCCGTCGCCGTCGATGTCGATCACCAGCGTTTCGGGGTTGGCGATCTTGGCTCCCATGGCCGCCGGAAGGCCGAAGCCCATTGTGCCCAGGCCCGCGCTGGTCAGGCAGGTGCGCGGGTTGCGGAACTTGTAAAACTGCGCCGCCCACATCTGATGCTGGCCCACGCCGGTGGCAATGATCGTCGGCCGATCCTGCGTCAGGCGGCAAAGCTCGCGGATGGCCTGCTGGGCCAGGATGCAGGGCGAGTCGCGGTCGTAATCGAGCGGATCGGTGCGTTTCCAGCCGCCTATGCGCGTGATCCACGGGCCGAGGTTTTCCGGCGGCGTGACGATCGCATGGAGATCCGCGAGCACTTGCTTCACGTCGGCCGCGATGGAAACGTGCGCCGGCTTGTTCTTATTGAGTTCCGACGGATCGAGATCCACGTGGACGATCGTAGCCTGCGGGGCGAAAGCCGAGACCCTGCCGGTCACGCGGTCGTCGAAACGCACGCCCAGGGCCAGAAGCAGGTCGCACTCGTGCACCGCGTAGTTGGCGTACACGCTGCCGTGCATGCCCAGCATGTCGAGCGAGAGGGGATGATCGCCGGGAAACGCGCCCAGGCCCATCAGTGTCGTGGTCACCGGAATGCCGGTCTTCTCCACCAGTTGACGCAGTTCCTCGGCCGCGCCGGCGGCCACGATGCCTCCGCCGGCATAGATCACGGGCCGGTGCGATGCGCGGATGGCCGCGGCAATGGCTTCGATCTCGTGCTGCGCGGCCCGGGGGGGGTGGCTACAATAGCCCGGCAGATCCATGGGGGCGTTCAGATCGGGTACGATGCGGGCCAACTGCACGCTCTTGGGCACGTCGATCAGTACGGGCCCCGGCCGGCCGGTGGTCGCCACGTAAAAGGCCTCGCGCACCACACGGGTGATGTCGTTGGGATCGGTGACCAGGTAGTGGTGCTTGGTGATCGTGCGGCAGACCTCGACGATGGGCGTTTCCTGAAAGGCGTCGCTGCCAATGACCCCGGTGGGCACCTGCCCGGTGATGGCCACCATGGGCACGCTGTCGAGCTTGGCATCGGCGATCGCGGTGACGAGATTGGTGGCCCCCGGCCCACTGGTGGCCATGCACACCCCAGGCTTGCCGGTCGATCGGGCATAGCCCTGGGCGGCGAACCCACCCCCCTGTTCGTGCCGCGGGAGAACGGTGCGGATGCGATCGCGATATCGCGTCAGTGCCTGGTGCAACGGCATGCTCTGCCCGCCCGGATAGGCGAACACCGTATCCACACCCTGGTGGACCAGCGCCAAGACGACCACATCAGCCCCGCTCATCGGCTCGCGGATCGGGGAGGTGTTATCACCTTTGCAGGTGGTCGCCGAAGAACAACAGACGCTGGTCACAGAATCTCCCTCCAAAGTACAACTCGGCTTGCGAAAACAGTTTAGGTAAGGATACACCATGCGGAGCATATGGGAAATGACAACGGTAATGGGCGAGAGGTTCAGCCAGGCGCGGTCGCTGGAAGCTGCGGGTGCTATTCGGCGGTCGGGCCGGTGAGGAGTGACTGGGCGGGATCGGCGGCGAGGCGGGCGGGAGTAGGAAGCTTGATGGTGAATTGCGTGCCCTTGCCCGGCTCGCTTTGCACGCGGATCTGGCCGCCGTGGCCCTCGACGATCTTACGCGTGGTGGGAAGGCCCAGGCCCGAGCCGTTCTTCTTCGTGGAATAGAACGCCTCGAAGATCCGCGACTGCGTGGTGCTGTCCATGCCGCAGCCGGTGTCGATCAGGTCCAAGGCCACGCCATCGGCGGTGCCGCTCGTACGAACGACGAGCTGGCCGCCCTGGGGCATGGCCTGCTGGGCGTTGAGAACGAGGTTCAACAGCGCGCCACGCATCGCCTCTCGATCCAGGAGCACCGTGGGTAGGTCGGCGGCCAGGAATTCGATCACCTCGATCCGCGACTGTCGGGCCTTGGGGCGGAAGAACTCCAGGATTTCGCGGACCTGCTGGTTCAGGCTGCTCGGCTCCAGACGCAGTTGACGGACCCGGGCGAACTGGAGGAAATCGTCCAGCAGGTCCTGCAATCGCTGGCATTCGCGCTGAACGACCTGCACCTTGGCCAGCGCGCGGCGGTGCAGCGAGTTCTCGACATCGGCCGCAAAATCCTCGGCCAAAAGCTCCATGTTCAGGCGGATGGTCGAGAGCGGGTTCTTGATCTCGTGGGCCAGCCCTCCGGCCAGCTTGGCGATCTCGGTGTACTGATCGACGAGCTTCTGGTTGACGTCGTTCATTGGGGGCGAGTCAGGGGGCGTGGGCGATGGTGTTGGGGCGTTGGTCTTAGGTCTTGGGGCTGGTTCACTGTGATTCGCGGGCCGAGACCCAACGTGTGCCAGAACGCGCGAAAGCCCACGGGCCGAAACCCGTGGGCTTTGTTCGGCATCTCAATCGTGCCCTCACGCGGGGATCTCTAGCCGCGATTGCCCTTGGCTGGCGCGGGCGGATCGCTCTCGCCGCGTTCTTTCATGGCCCGCTTGCGGCTCAGCTTCACCCGATCCTGTTCGTCGATCGCGATCACCTTAACGAACATCCGATCGCCGAGCTTGCACACGTCGTTGACGCTGGAGACGTATTCGTCGGACAGCTCGCTGATGTGGCACAGCCCGTCCTTGCCCGGCAGGATCTCGACGAAGGCGCCGAAGTCCTTGATGCTCGTGACGCGGCCGTTGTAGATCTTGCCGATCTCGACCGAGGCCGTAAGGGCCTCGACCTGGTCCATGGCGGCGCGGGCGCCTTGCATGTCGGTGGACGAAATCATCACGGTACCGTCGTCGTCGACTTCGATCAGCGCGCCGGTCGTCTCCTGGATGCTGCGGATCGTCTTCCCGCCCGGCCCGATCAGCAGGCCGATCTTCTCGGGATCGATCTTGGTGCGCAGCAGGCGCGGCGCGAACTCCGAGATGTCGGACCGCGGACGCGGGATGGCGGTGAGCATCTTGCGGAGGATTTCGATCCGCGCCTGACGTGACTGATCGAGCGTGGCCCGCACGATCTCTTCGCTGATGCCGTCGACCTTCAGGTCCAACTGGATGCCGGTGATGCCCTTTTGCGTTCCGGCGATTTTGAAGTCCATGTCGCCGAAGTGGTCTTCGTCGCCGATGATGTCGGTCAGCAAGACCCAGCGATCGGCTTCCTTCACCAGCCCCACGGAGATGCCGGCCACCGGGTTGGCGATCGGCACGCCGGCGGACATCAGCCCCAGGGTCGCCCCGCACACGGAGGCCATGGAACTGGAGCCGTTCGATTCGAGGATGTCGGAGATGATGCGGATGGTGTAAGGGAAGTCTTCGGGCTGGGGGACGACGGGCTTGACGCTCCGCTCGGCCAGGGCCCCGTGCCCGATCTCGCGCCGTCCCGGTCCACGGATCGGCCGCACCTCGCCCACCGAGAACGGCGGGAAATAGTAATCGAGCATGAACTTCTTGCTATACTCTTCGGTCAGCCCGTCGACGCGCTGCTCGTCGCGCGTCGTGCCCAGGGTGACCGTGATCATGGCCTGTGTCTCGCCGCGTTGGAACAGCGCCGAGCCGTGCACGCGAGGTAACACGTCGACCTTGCAGGAGATCTCGCGCAACTGCTTGGTGTCGCGACCGTCGGGCCGGGTGCCGGCGAGGATCAGGTCGCGGACCACGCGGCGCTCCAAGTGGTGCCAGACGCGGTCCAGGGCGGCCGATTCGATCGCGCCCTCGGCCGCCGGATCGGGAATCATCTCGGCCACGACCTTGGCATACAACTCGACGACGGCCTCGGCGCGGGCCTGCTTGCCCGGCGTCTGCTTGGCCTGACGCAACGCGTCGTAGTACTTCTCCTTCACCCGATCGTAAAGCGTGTCTGCGGGCGCGGCCTCATACTGGGCCTTGACGGGCTGCACCTTCTCGATCAATTCCCGCTGGAGATCGACCACTTGGGCAACAAACTCGTGGGCTGTGGCGATGGCCTGGGCCATCGTGTCTTCGGGCATCTCCTGCGCGAAGCCCTCGATCATCAACACCGACTCCTTGGAGCCGGAAATCACCAAGTCCAAATCGCTCACCTCGAGCCGTTCCGCGGTCGGGAAAACTTCGAACTGGCCATCGATGCGCCCCAGGCGAACCGCGCCGATCGGGCCCTCGAAAGGCAATGGCGAAAGGGCCAGGGCCGCCGAAGCGCCGATCATGGCCAACACGTCGGGATCGTTCTCCCGGTCGGCTGCCAAGACAAAGGACTGCACTTGGACCTCGTCGTGGAACCAATCGGGAAACAACGGGCGAATGGGGCGATCAATGAGCCGCGAGGTGAGGACTTCCCGCATGGTGGGCCGTCCCTCGCGCTTGAGGAAGCCGCCCGGGAATCGGCCGGCGGCCGCGACGCGCTCGCGATAGTCGCACGTCAAAGGAAAGAAGTCGATTCCAGCTCTCGGGGGGCCCGTCACTGCGGCGCAAAGGACGACGGTCTCCCCATACCCAACGATGCAACTGCCTGCCGCTTGTTTTGCCAGCTCTCCGGTTTCAATCCAAAGAGTACTCGCTCCAATCCGTTTCTCTACACGTACTTTCAATGTAAGATCCTACCTTCCCCTGCCTTGGAGTCCTGGGGGTGGCAAAGAAAGAGGCGCGAAGCAGCAACCGACCGCGCACCGCAGCTTGACGCGGCACCCAAGAGGCCGGCAACTTCTCAACGATCGCCCGTCAGCACAGTACGGCCACACGAGGTGGCTCACATCCGGGCCAGAAGAGGACTATCCAACCTACTTGCGAATTTCCAACCGCCCGATGATATCGAGATAACGCTGCGGAACTACCCTCTTAAGGTAGTCCAACAGACGGCGGCGGCGGCCGACCAGCATCAGGAGCCCTCGCCGGCCCGCAAAATCCTTGCGATGGCCCTGCAAGTGCTCGGTCAGCGAGTTGATCCGACTCGTCAAAATGGCAATCTGTACTTCCGCGGAGCCGGTATCGTTCTCGCCTCGCTTGAACTGGCCGATCAGCTCCTGTTTCCGCGATTTGGTGATAGTCATCTGCTACCGCAATTCCTCAAATCCAGCCGGCTTCCGGCACCTAACCCCGACGCACTCTCTTCACGTCTCCGAGGACTCTACCTAAACTTGGCTAAACAACTCACTAAGCACGTTAGTTTATCGATCCCCCGGCGTTTTGCAACCGCTAATCGACGAGGGACACAGAATGCCTGTGTACATCGCCATTCCATCGGGGGGTGACGTTGCAGGAAATCCCGCGCTGGTCAGAAGGAAGTGAACAGGAAAGATGGATAAGGGGTACGCGTAGTGCCTCGTTTTGTTCTCCCAGCAGCGGATTTGCCCTTGCTTGTGTACACCTCCCTTCTTCTCAGTCCTCCTCCGATGCAATGGCAGTTCAAGGGGTGGATCGTGTGTTTCTCACGATCTCCACGTACTGCCGGGCAAGAGACTCGATCCGTCCCCAATCGCGTGCAGCAAGGGCCTTGGACTCGATCAGGGCCCCTCCAATCCCTAGGGCGCACGCCCCGGCGCGAAGGAAATCGGCAGCGGTCTGGAGGTTAACCCCACCAGTGGGCATCAGTCGTACCTGGGGCAGCGGTCCGGAAATCGTCTTGAGATATGCAGGTCCCACATAATCGGACGGAAATACCTTCACA
>CAZFKF010000371.1:0-5666 GCA_964518805.1 uncultured Planctomycetaceae bacterium
TCTCCCCTGCTCGACGCCAATGAAGGCGGTGCGAAGCACGCCTTAGGCAATTGAGTTGCCTGGCCCGCCATCAATTCGCAATTGTCATGCCCAACTGGTATTTCGGGCGATGACTTCACAAGTCGTTGCCACGCAATCATTTAAGTCGGCGCCTGATCTACATCGCCGCACCGCAAATAGGCAAATTGCACGATCGTAACTTCCCTTCCAGTGGCAATCTGCACGATCCCTCCTATAATGAAAAGAGGTTATGGCACACGGAGTCGGACTGAATGGACGGCCCTAAGGAACTGAAGCAACGCGAAGTCACCATCCTCGATTCAGTCAACGAGGGTGTTTTCACCGTCGATCGGGACTGGCGGATTACGGCATTCAACAAGGCGGCCGAGCGGATTACCGGGGTGCCACGCCAGCGGGCGATCGGCAGCACGTGCTGCGATGTGTTCCACGCCAATATCTGTGAGACCAATTGCGCCCTGCGGCGCACGATGACCAGCGGTCAGCCCATCGTCAACACCACGGCCCACATCGTCAACCAGCAAGGCCAGCGCGTGCCGATACGAATCTCCACCGCGCTTTTGCTCGATGACCAGGCAGAGATTGTCGGCGGGGTCGAAACGTTCCAGGACCTCACTCAGGTCAAACAACTCCAGAAGGAACTTCAGGCCAAATACACCTTTGAAGACATCATTGGCCGAAGTCAGGCGATGATGCAGCTCTTCGAGATCCTGCCGCAGATCTCCGCAAGCACTAGCACCGTGCTCATCGAGGGGCCGAGCGGCACGGGAAAGGAGTTGTTCGCCCGAGCTATTCACAACCTTTCGCCTCGGAAGCGAAAGAAGTTCATCGCCGTCAACTGTGCCGCGCTGCCCGACACGCTGCTGGAGAGCGAGTTGTTCGGCCACAAAGCCGGCGCTTTCACCGACGCCAAACGCGACAAGCCCGGGCGGTTTGCGCTAGCCGACGGAGGTACGATCTTCCTGGACGAGATCGGCGATATCTCGCCCGCGATGCAAGTGCGCCTTCTGCGGGTGCTGCAAGAGCGCGTCATCGAGCCCTTGGGCGGAGTCCAGACGATTCCGGTCGATGTCCGCATTGTCGCGGCGACCAACAGGGATCTTGCTGACCTGGTCCGCGCCGGGACATTTCGCGAGGATCTTTATTATCGAATTCGCGTGATCCACTTGAAGCTCCCAAGCCTCTCCCAACGGCGCGAGGACATTCCGCTACTGATCAACCATTTGATCGCGCGATTCAACCACCTGCAAGGCAAGAACATCGCGGGCGTCTCTGACGAGGTCATGGCGAGGCTGATGGAGCACAGCTATCCAGGGAATGTCCGCGAGTTGGAGAACGTCATCGAGCAGGCGTTTGTCCTCTGCCGGGGCGGCGTCATCGAACTGAGTCACTTGCCGCCGGAACTGCGTCCAGCCACAACAGCCGGCCGGGATGAGTCCCGCCCCATGAGTCTCCAGGCGATGGAGAGATTCTTGATTTCCGAAACGCTCCAGCGCCGCAAGGGGAATCGAAAACACGCCGCCAGGGATCTCGGCATCAACATCACCACACTGTACCGGAAGATCAAGGATCTTGGGATCGAATCGCCTGAGGTCGATGGCCGAGGCCGGCGGAAGTAACATTGCAGAATGCAACGGCGTCGATCGAGGAGAATGCCGGCCCCACTACCGCTCACGCTTCCGAAGGACTTCTGGCGGAAGCAGTTAGAATTATCGCATCTCTTCGCAAGTGCCTGGCACGTGCCTTGCAGTAGGTATGGCAAGTCTCTGGGCGCGGGCGGCGAGGCCGCGCCGCAACTCCACTCAAGGAGCCGTCATGTGCAATCATGTATTCGGTCCTGTGCCATCGCGCCGGCTCGGGCGGTCGCTGGGAATCGACCTGGTGCCTTTCAAGACGTGCACCTATGACTGCATCTACTGCCAACTCGGTCCAACCACGTGCAAGACCGTCCGACGAGAAACATGGGTGCCGGTGGAGCTTGTTTTGCGGGGACTGGAAGAAAAGCTCCACACGCAGCCGGACTACATCACCCTGAGTGGTTCGGGTGAGCCGACGCTCTTCACCCCTCTCGACAAGTTGATCGAGGCAGTTCGTGCGCGGACCGATATTCCCATTGCCGTGCTGACCAACGGTTCTTTACTTGACAATTTGGGCGTTCAATGGGGGTTGTTCTTAGCGGACCTAGTAATCCCGTCTTTGGACGCTGGCAGCGACGCTGTCTTCCGGCTGGTCAACCGGCCGCATGAGGGAATTCCCTTCGAGCGTATGCTGACCGGGTTGCTCGCCTTCCGTCGTCGTTTTCGTGGGCAGTTCTGGCTGGAGGTATTCTTGCTCGAAGGTTACACGGATTCCGAGCGACAAGTGGCCGAAATCCGCCACTGCGTCGATCTCATTCAGCCGGACCGCGTACATCTAAACACGGTCACCC
Source organism: uncultured Planctomycetaceae bacterium (assembly GCA_964518805.1). Lineage (GTDB taxonomy): Bacteria > Planctomycetota > Planctomycetia > Pirellulales > Thermoguttaceae > CALFBP01. The sequence goes on from CAZFKF010000371.1 coordinate 2,447, forward strand.
GCCCGCCGGCTGAAGACTTCGCCCTCGCCGTGCCGCGAGACAGGTTAGAGGAGATTGCCGCGACGTTCTCTCCGCCCGCGGAGGTCATCGCCGAGTTCCACAGTGCCCAGGCGTTGGAGGTCGGCGAGGCCGGCCGGGAAGAAATCCTCCAGTTGCTTCGCCGCCGCCCCTGCTCAATCGACGACATCGTCGGCGGCCTGGGAGTCCACCGCAACGAAGTCCTGAAGTCGGTTGAGCATCTTACTGCCGAGGGCCTCGTGAAGGAAAGCCAAGTCGGTGGCAAATGGTACTACAGCGCAGTCGAACAGCACTCGTGACGGCCATTTCGGCGTGAGGCTATGGCCACCAACGGCACCACTTCTGCGACGTGCGCGCCTTCCACCATCGAAGACAAAGCCCGCTGTGCGAGGCTCTCCATCCAATCGACCCGAAAAGGCTGACACCGTGCAACAAGACGCGATCCGACTGGCTCCGGAGCCGCTGCCTGACAACATTCCCACCATTCAGCCCGGCAGTGGCGTCTGCTACCGGATCGAACTGGCGTGGGGTCGGTGGCGCCGATGGTATCTCAAGCGATTCCACGGCGGATACGTTCGCCACATGGCCGCTTTGCGCCGAGGCGAATGCGAAGGTGCCCCCTGGGAAATAGTCGACCCGCGCGATTTGAAGTTTTGCTGCAACCGCTGCGACTGTTTCTGGGAAACGGCGGACGACCCATTCGCGTGGCGCGATCGCCTTCCCTTTGCGCGTTGGGGACTGGCAGAACTCCAGCTCATCGGATGGCCACTGCTTATCGTCACCGTCCTCTTGGCATGCTCGTATTGGTGCTTGGCTCCTGTTCCGGCAGTGTTCTTGGCGTTTCTTTTGTGGTTCTTTCGCGATCCGCCGCGACGATCTCCGTTGGAGGCGGGCGTGCTCGTCTCGCCGGCCGACGGCAAAATTGCCGAGGTAACTCGGCTTGCCCATGACGATTACTTGGAAGGGCCAGCGATTCGGATTGGGGTTTTCATGTCGATCTTCGACGTTCACCTCACTCGTGCGCCGGCGACGACGCGGGTGATTGGACTGCGGTACGCGCCAGGCGGGTTCCTCAATGCAATGAAGCCGGAATCCGCGACGAAGAACGAGTCAATGTGGATTGGCCTGGAGGACGAGTTGCCGCCATACGACCGTATGGCCATGCGTCAGATCGCGGGTGCCTACGCTCGGCGGATTGTGTGCGCGCTGAGGCCCGGCCAGGTAGTCGCCCGTGGCGAAAAGATCGGCATGATCAAACTCGGCTCTCGCACCGAGCTAATCGTGCCCGACCGGCCCGATTTGCAGATCGAAGTGAACGTCGGCGACCGAGTCCTGGCCGGTGTCTCCGTGCTGGCTCGACGCAGACCCGCTGGCCCCCAGACATCAGATAGTCTCTGACTTTCGCTCAGCCTCGGGATGACGGCCCGTCGGCGTAGCGTCCTAACGGATTGCATCTAATACTAGTAGTGCAAATTGCACTGTCACCGTCCGTCTGGTTGTTGCAATACGCCCTGTCGCTGTCGTCCTCTATTCTCGTCTTATCCGCCGCAACTAGCTTAACGCAAAGGTGTTCCGCCCATCAGACTCCGCCTGGTCAGAGTGTGGCATAGGCTGTGCTTTGCATGTCGATCGTTGACACAACGACGCCATGCGGATTCGGCCCAGGGGCTGAATCCCGACTGGGAACAAGGAGCATGACCATGCCAGGCGGAGACGGAACGGGGCCGATCCGATCGGACCCAATGATGGGACGTGCAGCCGGGTACTGCGCGGGTTTTGGTGCGCCGGGATACGCGAACCCATCTTATGGGCCAAGCCTCTACGCCTGTGGGTGTGGTCACGGGCGCGGTCGCCGGCACTGGCTTTACGCAGCCGGCTTCGCCGGTTGGTCGCCGTTTCTCATGAGCTGGCCCGCGGTAGCCGCAGCGTGGCCGGCAGCGTCCTATGGTTCAAGGCCGGCAGGTACTCGGCCGCAACACAAGCCAACGTCGCAAGTCATTTCGGCGCGGAGCCAGCCTTGGATGCGGCGGCCAGTGCCACCGTCGGCCCGCAAGCGACGCCCACCTTCGCGCCCGGCATGGGCGGCGGGTTCGGACGAGGGATGGGCCGCGGGATGGGGCGAGGCGGCGGTGGCGTAGGTATGGGGCGAGGCATGGGACGCGGCGGCGGTCGCGGAATGGGGATGGGTCGAGGCATGGGCCGGGGCGGCGCCTTTGCCAGTCCGGTTCCCGATCTGCCCCCCCAGCCGCAATCAGACTCTACCCGGGAAATTGCCGTTCTCAAGGCCCAGGCCCAAGCGGTCGAGAGGCAACTCGCGGCCCTGAATGAGCGAATGGGCCAGATGCAAACCGCGACGGACCGTCACCTGGTTGCGGTGGTTGCTGCCGACCGGTGCAACGCTTGCGGGCTCTGTGTCCAAGTCTGCGTTGCAGGGGCGATTACCGTCAATGGCGCGGCCAAGATCGATGGCGGCACGTGTACCGCGTGCGGCCAATGTGTTGCGCAGTGCCCTCAGGGGGCGATCGTGCTACGGAAAGCGTAGCAAGAGCGAGCCTCGCACGCTCTGCTTGTTCGGAATAGGCAATGAGTGTATCGACGATGGTATCAACGACCCTGGCATGGCGCGATCAGCGTCTCAAGCAAATCCGCCGATGGCAAAACGCCCGCCGGTACGCGAGTTTCATCGACGAAGCCGCGATTCAGCAGGTATTGCTGGAGAATCGGCGTCCGTCGAGACAGGCAATCCTCGACATCATCGAGAAAGCCCGCGACCATGCACGCACCGGTGAACTACTAGCGCCCGCGGACGTTGCGGCGCTGGCGTACGCGAGCGATCCGGATCTATGGGAAGCGATCTTCGAGAAATTGGGGATCATCAAGTAGTTTTGGCCCTATGCCTGTAAAAAAGTGTTCACCACTTGCTCGGGAATCGCAAGTGGACGGCCAGTTTTGGTTTCCACGAAGACCCAGTCCGTCTCGCCTTTGACTAAAACCTTCCCATCCCCTTTCCGCACGAACTCGTACTTGCGTAGCGACCGCACGCGGCGAATGTCCTCCACCCAGGTGCGGATTTCGATCTCCTCGCCCTCGAAGGCAGGCAGCAGATATTCGATCTTGTGTTCACGCACCACCCAGGTCGCATCGGGACCCTGGGCCTGGATGCCGCCAACCTCTATTTCGAGGACCCCTCCCTGCTCGGCGC
>CAZFKF010000372.1:0-5647 GCA_964518805.1 uncultured Planctomycetaceae bacterium
AGGGCCGGCGCTCGACCAGACGTCGATGAAATAGGCGGTCGGCCCGAGCCCGTCGCGAATCCACTTCAGGTTGCGTTGGAGGAATGGCGCAACGCGATCCGCGCGGTAGCGGTAGGACAGGGCCTTGCGCCCCTCGTTGAACCACGCCCGGACCGGCGTGCCGTCGGCGTGGAAGGCGATCTGCTTCTCGTAGGAGAACTCGTCGGCGTCGGGGTAGAAATCGATGTAATTGTCGTGCAGGGCGAAGAGAACGCCGGACTTGGTGCACGCCTCGGCCAGGGCTTTAAGCTGCTCGGGCTTGCCGAACTCGCCGTTGGGCGGATAGATGTCGGGCAGGCGGTAGTCGTAGCCCCATCGCTGCCAGTTGTGGAAGACGACCATCGCGTCGGTCAGGCCGTAGCGGAAGGCCCGGCGCAGGGCATCGGCCGTTTCCTCGTAACGGCCGCCCCAGAGATCGAACACGAAGCGCCCGACCGTCTTCTTCACCCCGCCGGCGGGCCTCAGTCTATTGGTGTCGCGCCAGCCCTTGACGGCCTCCCACACGTTGAAAGCGGGGATGAACGTCATGGTCGAGGCGTGGGGCACGTGGAGCGAATAGTGCCGCGCGTCGGGCGCGACCTGGAAGTAGTCTGGCGGCGCGTCCACCGCCTGCACCAGCGATGTCCCGCCGGCGAAGTCGAAGCCTACGAAGGAGGTGGAAAGCTGATGGCCGTCGAACCCCAACCGGAACGGCCCCGGATCGCGAATCACATTGCCTACGCCGGCATAGACTTGCCGCGCGGTCTCGCTCCACGGGCCGCAGGCCACGTCCTCCAGATGGACGTGGAACCACGGGCGCGGCGGCGGGGCGTTTTCCAGGACGAAATGGACCCGCAGCACGTCGTGCTCCACGGCGATCCGGCCCAAGAGATCGAAATCGCCCACGAGAGTCTCGAACCGATGCCGGATCTGATGGCCGCTCCCGGCGTTTACGATCGATTCTCCTTTGACTTCCTTGAGCACCACCGGCGAACGCGGATCGTCCAGACGCATGCCGTGGACCCGCACTTCGAAGCCGCGGAAGCACAATCGCCGCTCTCCGTCGCCGAAGCCGATCACGCTGTCCAAGAGCCCGCGCCGGCCGGGCCAGATGCGGACGGCATACTCCTTGCCGCCGCGAGCGATCGTGCCGACGAGGCGCGAACCGGCGTCGTCCCGGGGCGGAAAGGACGGCGTTTGGGGCGGCGCGCCGGCGGCGAGCACCGGCTCGGCCCAGAACGACTGGTCCCAGCCGGTGTCGTTCTTCGGCCCGGGGTGCGATTCCAGTTGCAGACGCACGGCCCGGCCCGCAAAGGGGCTCAGATCGGCCTCGCCCGGCTCCCATTTCTTGGCCGCACTATGCCGCTCGAAGACCACCTTGCCGAGCGTGCCCGTCGGGGCGTCCAGTGGCAGCACGCGCACGCGGAACGTGACGCCGTCGCTGTGGCCCTCAGGCGTGATGCCCGTGGCGAACGACAGACGCAACGGCTTCGACGGCGGCAGCTCGATCGGATACTCGGCCGCCAGCGTTCCGATCAGGCCGTCTTTGTACGGCGGATGAATGGCCACGACCTCACGGGTCTGTCCGGCGAGCGGCTGCGGGCGCACGGCCATCGTGCCGTTGGTCCGCGGTTCGGTGCCCTGCCACCCGGCCGGCATGGTCTTGGACGTTTCCTTGAACACGGCCAACACGGCCCGCGCGTTCGCCAAACGCCAAAGGGCCAACTGGCCGCCGTCGACCAGCGAGAACGGTTTCCACGGGACGGCCGACGCGTGCAGCGGCGTCTGCGGCAGCTTGGTCTCGAGAATGAAGATGGGATGCGCTACGAGTTGTCGGCCCTCCAGGGCAAACCGGGCGTACGCGTGGATCGGATAATGCCCGCTGTACGTCCCTTTGCCGGCGACGACCTGGAACTCGCGGACCACCTTGGCCCTCGGCCCGATCTCAAACGCCACGGGACCCGTCGGACTTGCCCGCCATCGGTCGATGACTTTGACGTCCAAGGTCCCCTTGATCGGCCGGTCGTGCTTGCTTTGGAGCGCCACGCGAATCGTCTTCGGGACGTCGGTTTGGGTGACCACCTCGGGGGCTTCGATCGCTACGGAAAGCGGTCCGGCGGTGTCGGTGGGAGGGTTGTAGGCGTGGGCGTCGCGCGATGTGCATACCGCTGCGACCGAAAAAGCACAGCAGAACCACACAAGCAGAATTCGACTGGTTGGGATATGCATCGTGTAACTCAACAACATGGTGAACCGGTCAATGGGCAACCCGTACTTCTCTCCTCGTGCTTGTGTCGCCCCTATCTCGACAGCTTCTCAATCGCCTCGGCGATCGCCGCCCGGCGGGCGTAGATCGGCGCGGGATCGGTCGTGAACGTCGTCATGTCCTTGGTGATCTCGGCCGGCACGGCCAGAAGCGACTCGTAGTGCTTCACCTGCTGCGGCGGGAGACTGCTGCGCTTCTTAGCGACCAGGTCGCGCAGGAGCCATAGGAACTCGTAGTCCTCGACGCCTTCGCGGAGCATTTCCCAGCGGATGCTGGACACCGGAGACTGGAGCACCGGCCCGAGGCCCGACTTGCCGGGCACGGCGGCTGCCTCGGGTGGGTAGATGAAGCGGCCGTCGCCGTTGCCCCAGTAGCTCTTCGTTCCCTTAGGCGTGCCGTAACCGCTGACGTAGCTCATGGGGTCGTCGTAGGGGTTCTGCGGCTTGTCGGGATACGCGGTGTCCGAGGTCCAGTAGTTCGTGGCCCAAACCAACGTGCCCACGATCCCCCGCTGCCACGTCTGCCAGTGCCACACGCGAAGCTCGGTGGCCGGATGGTCGATGAACAACGTGCAGAACGGGGCCTTCGGCGCGCAGCACACGTACCACCAGAACCGCTCGCCCTTGGCCCGGCGCTTTTCAGCCGCCTCGGCATGAAACGTCGGCGTGAGGCAGCACCAGATGTCCACGGCCCCGGCCGTCCCGTCGCTCGGCTCCTTGGTGAGCATCCGCGGAAGGCTGGGGGCGTACTTCTTGAGCCGCTCCATGCCATTGCGCACGAACGGATAATCCTTCACGTCGGGCTCGTCGAACCAGTAGACGTAGGTCATGTCGAGCCAGCCCTTCTGGCGCAGGTGCTCCTCAATTTGTTTCACCTGGCTGGCGAACATGGCCTGATACTCGGGCGTCTTTTCGCCGAAGCGGCCGATGCTGGGTTCGCTCCGCTCGAAGAAGGTGCCTCCGCCCATGCCTTCGATCGGCACGCTGTAGCCGGTGAAGTGGTGCTTCTCGATGGCCGCCGCCATGGCCCGATCGAATGCCGCGAAGTCGATCTCCGCGCGCGGCGGTTTGGCGTCGGCATGGAACTTCACTTGGAAGTGATCCAGCGGAACGGGATCGTACGTGCTGATGCGGTGCTCGGCGAAGCTATGGAAATAGAGGTCCAGCAGCTTGCGACGATCGGCGTCGGTCGTCGCCTGGTGGTAGCGGAACACCTCGTGCGGATTGAACCCGAAGGCCGTTTGCAGATGGTTCCGCTCGGGCAGGGTGAAGTCCCAGACGTGCAACCGGATCGGCGCCTCGGCCGAGAAGCCATCGGCCTTGAGCGAAAGCGTGCCCGAGTAGTCGCCCGCCTTGGCGTCCTTGGGCACCGAAACCAAAATCCACAGCGGCTGATTCTCGCCAGCCGGCACGTCGATCGGCTTGTCGAGCGGCGGCAACGCGTCCGGCCACCAATCGCGCACGCCGGTGGCGTCGGTCGGATGATCCACGAAGTGATAGTATACGCGGAGAATCTTGATGCTCTCGGCGGGGATCGCCGCACCGTCCGGGCCGGCCAGCGGACCGGCAGACGCCGTTAGCCCCTTGAGCGTCGCCACGGGGCGCACGACGATCTGAACGGGCTCGCGGTCGTTCCTGGCTGCCGAGAGTCTCACGGCCGGGCCGGCCGTCGTGGGCAGGGGGCGCAAGCGCGGGATCTTGCGCGTCGCGTCGCACCACCAGACGGCGGTTTGGCTGGCGTCGCCGGCGACCAACTCGCCGTAGTCGGAGCGATAGTACGCGGGCACGTCGATCCGCAAAGTTGTCTGGAGCAAAGCACGATTGCCTGCGGCGACATTCAATTCCACCGCGTGCTGCCCTGGCTCGCGCGTGGGAATCTCGATCTCCAGCATTCCTTTCCCACCGGCGGCGATCTCGCACCGCCGCGGCGTCAGGACCGTGCCCGTGTCGCCCGGCGTCTTCACCGTCGCCCCCAGCACGCAACTCAACGGCTGCTGGGTGGGATTCTTGGCCGAAACACGAAGCACCATCTGGGCGGACTGGGGATTGTCGTCAAGCGTGATGCTCTCGATTCCCTTCTGATAATCGAGCGAAGCGACTTCGCCGAAGATCGTCTTGCCGACGGCTTCGGCCGCCTGGCCATCGAGCTTGGCCTGGAATTCGACCTGGTGGACCTGGAAATTGTCGTCATCCTTGGCGCAGCGGAGCCGAAGCTCGATCGACTCGGCCGGGAATAGATCGGAGGGCAGCGCGGCCCTGGCCGTGCCCAGACCGCTTTGTGTGGCCAGCGTGCGCCACGCCTTGCCGTCGCGGCTTGCCTCCACCACGCAACCGCCGCGGCTGTGCCAGCCCACGGTGACGGCCGCGTCGGCCGAGAGGAACCGGTGCCCTGGCAGGCCGAAACGGTAGGTTACCTGGGCCTTTCCGCCGAAGCACCAGCGGTCGGTGTTGAACCCGGCGGTCGCCCCGGTGAGCGTCCGGCTGAAGTTGCTCCCCTCCGAGCCAAAATGGCTCTGGTACGAATAGCACCCGTCCTTGATGCCTTCTCCTTCGCCCAGCAATAGCTTTCCGACCTGCTTGTGGACCGGAATCACGTGCACCAGACGTACGGAATCGAACTGCAAGGTGCCCTTGCTCTCCCACTGGCCGACGCGAAGAATGTCGCTGTCCATGCCGTCGGGCATGCAGAAGACGTGGCCGAAGTCCTTCCATTCGGACACCAGGCCGGGATAGTCGCGATTGGCGGAACCGGGCCCGGCAATAATGCAACCGCCGCTGCCGGCCGTGCGCCGGGCCCGTATCTCGAAGCGGTAGAGTCCGCCGGGCCGGAATCGCAGCGGTTCGCTCTGCCACTGGTTCGAGCCGCTGCCCGTGCCGGTGATTTCGAGGATCTGGCGATCGAGCCAGCGTCCTTCGCCGCCGGAGAGTCTCCACCCGGCCGGTCCATCGGTTCCCTCGCGGAAATCGGGGTTGGGAGCCAGGTTCTCCGCGGCCGGCACGAAGCTCGGCAGGACGAAAAGTGAGATCCCGACCACAGCGGCCGCGTGCAAGCGGCGCAGACAACGAAAGCGTGCCTTGCATTCTTGGTTCATGGCGTGATTCTCCCGCATCGTCGATCTCGATTTGCTTTCCTAGGACACGGATTCAAACGTCCCCAATGAATTCTTCACAGACACAACCGGCAATCTTCGTGGCATGCCGTCGCGCAGCGTCGGCATGTGAACCGCCAACATGCCGAGAGCGCGGCGAGCGCCGCGTGGCGGCATGCCATACTTGTTTCGGGTCGGGGGGGTGGCAGCAGCGAACCTGTTCTGCTGCAAACCGCCCTCACCCCCGGCCCTCTCCCGTCCAATGGAAGTGGGGC
>CAZFKF010000373.1:0-5635 GCA_964518805.1 uncultured Planctomycetaceae bacterium
CGTTCATGCTGAACTTCGGCGGGCCGTAGCGGAAGTGGTTGCCCGCCCAGTAGCCCAGCCCGCCCTCCACGGTTTGGAACACGCTGCTCCACGTAGGACCTCGCTCCTTCCATTTCCGAGCCAGCGTGCCTTCCGGGGCGAGCGGCTTGTCTTTGTTGTCGGAGTTGTCCGGCTGAATCCATGAACCTGGCAGGCCGATCTGGAAATCGGCCAAAGGCTGATCCACCAGTGGCCAGACCGCTGCATAGAAACCCATGCCCGCCGTGTAGCCGCCTTGGGGCGGCAGCTTCTCGTGGCCGAACCCGATGTAGCCGTGCAGGCCTTGGGAATGCGATGTGACGCTTCCGGCCTTGTCGGCCGCGGATGTCGTTGTGACATTGACTGCGATTGCGGCAAGCAGCCAGCAGAGCATCTTGGTTGTCTTGTGTTTCATCAAATGTTGTGACATGTGCAGGCTTACCTCGGACCTGGTGGCAGGTGTTCGAGAAGATATCGCGTCATGAGCATTCTGAGGTGGTCCGCCGTGCCACGACCTTCGCGCAAGCCGTGGTCGCGATTGGGATAAAGCGAGAAGCCGGCATTGAATTCTTCCGGCACCTTTTCCTCCGGGCCGTAAGGGTAGCCGGCCATGCAAAGGGCAACGGGAACGACCAGCGGTGAAGCCGATAGAAATCGGATGATTCCTTTCATGAATGCACCATCGCGACAAGTTGTCAAGGGCGCTGCGACTCCTGCATCTTGAGATTGGCCTCGGCGAAGGCCGTAACCTTCACGTTCGGGGCGTTGTCCGTCTAGACGGGGCCGCTCAGCCTCGCTTTTGGGCTGGAGGGTCCTGTTGTCAAGATGGGGGATCTAGCTCTCGGCTAGCATAATGTCATTTTTTTGCACTGCGGGTCCGCGGCCCTTCTATCCGCCCAAGATGCCATTACCCCGCCGATGAACTGAGATAGAATCAGGGCTCTCTGGCGACAGACTACGGCCTGAACAACGAAGCGACGATGCAGCGTCTCTCCGGCGACGAAGTGTTCGGTTTCGTTCAGAGGCCGGAATCCATCGACTCGATCATATTGAGACTGCAGGAGTCGCTTGCCAACTACATGGTCTGAAGGGACGTGTGCTATGGATTCAGAAGGCGACCAGGGATTCCCAACGATTGCCGAATCCCACGGCGGGCCGGCGCGATCGCGGTCGGGCCATGACCTCGCCTGCTTCGCCCACGCTCCGCTGGCGGTCATGGTGGTCGATGCCTCGGGGCGTTACATCGAGGTTAATCGGGCGGCTTGTCGGCTTACCGGCTACGAGGAGGCGGAATTGCTTGCGATGTCGGTTGCGGACATCGTGGCCGAGGAGTCGCGGGACGCTGGCTTGCAGCATTTCGCCCGCGTCAAGGAAGCCGGTCGCGCCAGCGGCGAGTTCGCCGTGATTCGCAAGGACGGCTCCAAGCGATGGATCACCTGCGATGCCGTCAAGCTCGCGGAGGATCGGTTCATGGCCTTCAAGCTCGACACGACCGACCGCAGGAATGCGGAGGAAGCCCTGCGGCGAAGTCAGTCGGAGTTGCGCGCCATCTATGACCATAATCCCGTCATGATGTGCGTGATCGATGCTGACCGTCAGGTTCTGTACTGCAATCGCGCTCTGTCGTTGTTCGTCGGAAAGCCCGAGGAGGAACTCAAGGGAGATCGGGCCTGTGGCATCTTGGGGTGCATCAATGCCCTGGACGACCCTCGCGGTTGCGGTTACGGCTCCAACTGTGCATCTTGTTCTCTTCGGAAAGCGATCCTGGACACATTCCAGACCGGCGCCAGCCACGCGGGCATCGACTATCGTGCGACCGTGGAAGGTGCAGGGGATCGCCGGAAGATGGTCTTCTCGGCCTCCACCAGCCTGATCCAGCACGGCGGCCAAGCCCGTCTGCTGCTTTGTTTGAACGACATCACGGAGCGCATACGGGCCGAGGAGGCAATCCGGGAGAGCGAACTCCGTTTTCGCACCTTGGCCGAGAAGTCTCCTGCGGGCGTTTACCTGACCGACACGGAGGGCAAGTGCCTTTACGTCAACCCGCGGTGGTGTGACATGGCGGGTCTCACTCGGGAGGAGGCCATCGGAGATGGATGGGTGCAGGGGCTTCACCCGGAGGATCGCGCAAACATACGCGCCAACTGGTATCGCATGGCGACATCGGGAGGCAACTGGGGTTGGGAGTATCGCTTTCAGACTCGGGACGGAAGGACAACCTGGGTTTGGGGAACCGCCGCTCCCCTGCGAGACGAACATGGCACAACCCGCGGCTACATTGGAACAAACCTCGACATCACGGAACGCAAGCAGGCCGAGGAGCGAATCCGCCTGCTGGCCGAACTCCTCGATGCCTCGCCTGCATCCACGACGGTGCATGATGCCCAAGGCAACTTCCTCTATGCGAACGAGAAGACATTCTCGCTACACGGGCTTAGCCGGGAGGAGTTCTTTCAGCTCAACCTGCATCAGTTGGACGTACCGGAAAGCGAAGGGCTGATCGAGCCACGATTGCGGGAGATCGCGGAGAAAGGCGGAGCCTCGTTCGAGGTGCATCACTATCGGAAAGACGGCACGACCGTCCCGCTTCGGGTGGATGCGAAGCCGGCGCGTTGGGGCGACCAGGAGGTGTTTCTGAGCGTGGCGTCGGACGTTTCCGCCCAGAAACGCACGGAGCACGCACTTCGCGAGCGTGAAGCCCGATTGCGAGGCATCCTCGACGCAGCCAGCGAATCGGTCTTTCTGATCGACCGCGAAGGGATCGTGCTGGAGTGCAACGAGACAACGGCCCGCAGGCTGGGCAAGACGGTGGAGGGACTCTTGGGAAAATCCATCTACAGTCTCCTGCCGCCCGATCTCGCGCAGTCGCGCAGGGCCGAGGTTCAGAAAGTCGTGGAATCCCGCGAACCCGTCCAGTTCGAAGATCAACGCGCCGGAGTCTGGTTCGAGCATACGGTCTACCCCGTGTTCGACGACGCTGGGGCGGTCGCCCAATTGGCCATCTTCGGACGCGACGTCAGCGAGCGGAGGGAGAACCAGGAGACGCTTCTCTTACAGTCGTTAGTGCTGGATCAGATTCAGGACCGGGTGACGGTAACGGACCTTCAAGGGGTGATTACCTATGTGAACGACGCGGAGTGCCTCTCGTTGAAGCGGTCGCGTGAATCGCTGATTGGCCAGTCCGTGCTCACGTATGGCGACGATCCAAACCGGGGTGCGACCCAACTCGATATTATTCGCACCACGCTCGCGGACGGCGAGTGGCGAGGCGAGGTCATCAACTATGCTTCGGATGGGTCTGAGATCGTCATGGACTGCCGTACCAGCCTTGTCAAGGATGACAGGGGGCAGCCCCTTGCCATGTGCGGGATAGGGACGGACATCACGCAGCGCAAACAAGCCGAGGAATCGCTGCGGCAAAGCGAGGAACACTACCGCGTGCTGGCCGAGACGATGTTGCAGGGCGTGGTTCACCAGGATAGGGACGGTACGATCATCTCCATGAACCCGGCTGCCGAACGCATCCTGGGAAAGAACCGCGGCCAATTCCTGGGGAGCAGTTCGGTCAAAGAGGAAGCGTTCACGATTCGCGAAGACGGCTCGCCATTCCCCGGCACGGAACATCCGGCGATGGTGGCGTTGAGGACGGGCCAGCCGTTGCGGGGCGTGGTCATGGGCGTCTTCAACCCGAAAGTCCATGCCCATCGGTGGATCAACGTGGATGCCGTGCCTCTGTTCCGCCCAGGCGAAGAGCATCCGTATCAGGTCTACACGGTATTTGAAGACATCACCGAACGCAAGCAAGCAGCGCAACAGATGCTGGAGATGGAACGCCGCCTGCTCCATGCCCAGAAGCTCGAAAGCCTCGGCGTCCTGGCCGGCGGCATCGCCCACGACTTCAACAATATCCTGGCCGGGATCATGGGCTATGCCGACTTGCTCAAGGTCCGGTTGCCCCCCTCTGAACCGGCCCGCGAGGATGTGGAGGTCATCAAGAAGGCCGTCCAGCGGGCCGCCGACCTGACCCGGCAGATGCTCGCCTATTCCGGCAAGGGCAAGTTCGTCGTTGAGCCGGTCGACCTGTCACGAATCGTCGCCGACACGCGGAAGATGCTGGAGGTGTCGGTGTCCAAAAAGGCCACGCTGAGCTACAACCTCGCGTCCGGCCTTCCGGCGATGGAGGCCGACCCCGCCCAAGTCCACCAGGTCGTCCTCAATCTGGTGATCAACGCATCCGAAGCCCTTGGAGAAGACAGCGGCGTCATTGCGATCACGACCCACGCGGTTCAGTTGAGCGAAACCCAGTGGGCAGCCGTCAGGACCGGCAGCGAAGCCGGCGCTGGGCACTACGTTTGCCTGGAGATTGCCGACACGGGCTGTGGCATGAGTCGGGAAACGCTGGGGAAGATCTTTGACCCCTTCTACAGCACCAAGTTCACGGGCCGCGGTTTGGGGTTGGCAGCAGTCCACGGAATCGTCCGAGGCCATAAGGGAGGACTTCGGGTCGTCAGCGAACCGGGCGAGGGGACGACCTTCCAGGTGTTCTTCCCGGCCAGCGTTGTTGCCGCCCCTGCCTCGGAAGTCGAGGCGGGGACGGCTTCGCGGCCAGGAAGCGGCACGGTCCTGGTAGTCGACGATGAAGAGATCGTTCGCAACACGGCCAAACGCATGATCGAACATGCGGGGTTTTCCGTCCTCACGGCCAATGACGGCGAAGAGGCGATCCGTGTGTACCGGCAGCACCGGTCCGAGGTGGTCTGCGTGATCTTGGACCTGACCATGCCGAAGTTGAACGGTGAGGAGACGCTGCGGGGACTTCGGGCCATCAACCCGGGCATTTGCGCGATCTTGTCGAGCGGCTTCAGTGAGGACAATGCCACCGAGCGATTCTCGGACCTGGGATTGGGTGGATTCATCCAGAAGCCGTACCGGCTTGACACGATGACGAATACCTTGCGAAGGGCTTTGGCGAGCAGCGGGAAGGAAATTTCGGCGTCCGGCGATGCGGACACGATGAGCGTCTCCACTCCTCCGTCCTCTTCCACCCCTCATGCCCTCGCACGCAGCCAACCCGAAGGCGGACTGCCGCGACGAGAAGGCGGAACCGTGTTGTTGGTCGACGACGATGCGATGTGCCGGACATCGACGCAAATCCTGTTTGAGCAGGCGGGGTTCTCGGTGTTGACGGCCAGAGACGGAGAAGAGGCCGTCCAGGTATTCAAGGCGCAGCGGGAGCAAATTGTCTGCGTGTTCCTGGACTTGAACCTGCCGGGGATGAATGGCGAGGAGACGTTGCGGGCAATCCGCCAGATGGATCGGCGAGTTCATGCGATAGTGACCAGCGGCTGCACTGCCGACACCATGAAGAGGCGACTGGCCGGCGTCGAAGTGCTCGAATTCATCCAGAAACCCGATCCGCTGGACACCGCGATTGAACGGCTGCAAGAGGCGGTCAGGACGCGCCTCGATTCGGTTTGACCGTTCGCGGAAAGCCTCAACGCGCCGTTCTTACGGAGTACCGATTACGGTCAAACATGGAAACCGATTAGCCCCAAGAGTCCGACCGCAGAGTTCTACGCCTGGGATCCACTCTTGGTGGTCCGCGGGGTGGATGGCC
>CAZFKF010000374.1:0-5593 GCA_964518805.1 uncultured Planctomycetaceae bacterium
AAGTCGCCGCTGTAGCGGAGTTTTCTACCCCGAAGGGTGCCACCGATGATCCTCAGGCCGACAGGCGCGAGCGGCGCGCGTTGCGTGCGCGGCGGGGGGGGCTTCGCTCGGTCGTGCCTGTGCCGCGCCAAAATCGACGACTCCCACGGCGTTCTTTCTGGGGCTGCCTGGCCGTTGTGGATCCCCGGAGTCTCCTGAACAGGGGCATCCCGCGGCTCGTATTCATCGCATCCAAGGCCGGCCCCCCCGGACAAAAGGCGGCTGCTATGGTACCCTAACCCTTAGGGCCCGAGAAGGGGCCCTGCTCGACATCATCCTCGGAGTGCAGGAGAGCCACACGATGAGAATCTCGCGACTGGGCGGCGTAGCGGTCTTGGGATTGGCCTTGGCATGGACGATTTCCGCGCGGTCGGCAGAGGCGCCCGCGGCCCAATCGCCTGCTTCCAAGAAGGCTGAGTTCGACAAGATCTTCGCCGAGTGGAAGAAGATCCTCGGCGAAATGCGCGACCTTCGGGACGAGTACCGCAAAGCCCCTTCGGAAAAACGGCCCGAGATCGAAGGACGCTTCAACGAACTTGCGAAGCAAGGCACGCAATTGCAGCCGAAGGTCATCGAAGCCGCCGAGGCGTCCGTCCGCGAGGATCCCAAAGCGAGCAGAGACGCCGCCGATTTCCTCTTGAGCACCGTCTTCTTCCGCATCCAATCGGATGACTTTGAAGAGACCCTTCGCCTCGCCAAGATCCTTCTCGACGCACAATACGAGAACCCGATGATCCACGCCTGGGCCGGCGTGGCGGCTTTCTGCACGGGCGACTTCGACCTAGCGGAGAAGGAAGTCAAGCGGGCCCAGGCCGAGGACGCCTTCAGCAAGCTCGAAGGCGAGATTGCCAAGGTGGGGCCGACGTTGCTCGCAGAGATCCCGTTCTATAGGCAAGCTTGGGCGAAAGAGCAGCAGTTGCGGGCCGCCGAAGCCAAGGCCGACGACCTGCCCCGCGTGCTCCTCAAGACCAGCAAGGGCGACATCGAGGTCGAACTGTTCGAGAACGAGGCCCCCAACGCGGTCGCCAACTTCATCTCGCTGGTCGAAAAGGGCTTCTACAATGGCACGCCGTTCCACCGCGTGCTGCCGATGTTCATGGCCCAAGGGGGCGACCCGACAGGCACCGGCTCGGGCGGCCCGGGCTACACGATCGCTTGCGAGTGCTACCGGCCCGACCACCGCGTTCATTTCCGCGGCAGCTTGAGTATGGCGCACGCCGGGCGAGACACGGGCGGCTCGCAGTTCTTTCTGACCTTCCGGCCCACCCACCACCTCGATGGCCGCCACACCGTATTTGGTCGCGTCATCAAAGGCTGGGATGTGCTGGCCAAGCTCCAGCGCCGCGATCCGCAGCAGCCCCAGGGGCCGCAGCCCGACAAGATCATCGAGGCCAAGGTGATCCGCAAACGCCCCCACCCCTACGAGCCCAAGAAGACGGCCAAGCCGGAGTAGCATCGCCCGTAGGTTATGCTTCAGCATAACCTCTGAGCCCACTTATTGTGCGCGGTTGGGTGGCACGCCCTGAGGCTCTGCGAAGGGCGTGGTTGAATTCAGTCGCACTGCACCACGCCCATCGCTGCGCTTTGGGTGCGCTACCGTCCCAGGCTGAGCGCTGCTGGAACGTCACTTTTTCTTCCGACGCGTCGCGCGTCGTTTCGCCTGGGCAAACCACTCTTTCAACGTCACCTCGAATTCGGGGAGCAAGCTGCCGGCGTCCAAGGAACCGCTCTCATCGACCGTCGAAAACCGGCGCAGCCAGCCGCGACTCGAAGGAACTCAAGACCTTCTCCACGAGAATGCCGTCCACCAGTTCGCAGATCCGGTCGGTCCGTGCCCTCACGCGGAGAACGTCTTCCTCGGTGGCGGTGCCGGGGGCGGGAAACGTCCGGATGCGATCAGCGGGAATGCCGTCGAGCCGCTGTTGGACATCGGCTACCGTCCAGTCCATCGGACCGAACGGCAGCGGAAGGGGCTGGAGGGTCGACATGGGCAACTCCGTAGAGGAGCGAGAACCGTGTGATGTCGCCGCTCCATCTATTCTACGGACCCGCGGCTCCTCGGTGCAACGGAACGGAGAACCGTCAGTCCTCGCCGGTCAAGCGACGATGACGGAACACTAATCTTCCATGACCTCTTTTTCCCGGGCCTTGGCCAGTTCGTTCGCCTGGGCCTCGTAGGTCTTGGTGAACTCCTGGATCTGTTCCTTGACGCTGTCGCGCTGGTCTTCGGAGAGTTCCTTGTCCTTTTCCGCCTGGTCGGCCAGCTTGTTGCCGTCGCGGCGCACGTTGCGGATGGCCACCTTGGCCTCCTCGCACAACTCGCGCACGCGTCCGACCATCTTGCGGCGGACTTCCATGGACAGGGCGGGCACATTGATGCGGATGATGCGCCCGTCGCTCTGCGGATTGAACCCCAGGTCGCTGGCCTGGATCGCCTTCTCGATGTCCTTGATCGTGCCCGGATCGAAGGGGCGGATGACGATCTGCGTGGGCTCGGGGGCGCCGACCGAGGCGAGTTGCTTCATCGGCACGGAGGATCCGTAGACCTCGACGCGGAGCGAATCGACGAGCCCCGGGTTGGCCCGGCCCGTGCGGATGCCCGCCATCGCGTGCTTGAGCACGGCGATGGCCTTCTCCATGCGTTCCTCGGTGTCCAGAAGGATGTCGTCCTCGGTCATGGCTTGTAGCTCCTTGATCAGCCGCCGGAGCCGCGGCTGACCAGCGTGCCGACCCGGTCGCCGCGAATCGCTCGCTCGATGTTGTTCGACTTCTTGAAATTGAACACCAGGATCGGCATGTTGTACTGCTGGCACTTGGTGATGGCCTCGTGGTCCATCACGCGGAGGTTCTGCCGGCGCACGTCGTCGTAGGTCAACTCACTGTAGAGCACGGCGTGGGGGTTTCGCTCCGGGTCGTCGCTGTACACGCCGTCGACCCGGGTGGCCTTCAGCAGCGTGTCGGCCTCCAGCTCCAAGGCCCGTTGGGCGGCAGCCGTGTCCGTGGTGACGAACGGGCTGCCCGTGCCGCCCGCCAGCAACACGACGCGTCCCTTCTCGAGATGGTGCGAAGCGCGGCGGCGGATGTACGGCTCGGCCACGACGTCCATGCGGATGGCGGTCAGCAGGCGCGTGTCGGCCCCGACCGATTCCAGGGCGTCCTGCAGAGCCAGGCCGTTCATGACCGTGGCCAGCATGCCCATGTAGTGGGCCGTGGCCTCGCGGATCGCCGTGTTGCCGGACGTGAACTGCGCCCCGCGGAGAATGTTGCCCCCGCCCAACACGATCGCGATCTGTGCCCCGGATTTCGAGGCCTGGTGGATCTGCTCGGCGATGTTCAACACGGCATCCATGGCGATGCCGCGCTCGCCGCGGTGGCAGAACCCTTCGCCGGAGACCTTGAGCACCACGCGCCGGAACCGCGACGCGCCGTCGGGCAGGGCCGCATCGGCCATGGAGTTACTCCTTCCCAAGCTCCCAGTGAACGAAACGCACGAGCTTCATGCCGGCCGCCTGGGCCAGCTTGCCGATCGTCTCGCCGCCGTACTTCTCCTTGTTGGCGTGGATCTGCTCGGCCAGGCACTGCTGGGCGTAAAAATCCTTCAGCTTGCCTTCGGCGATCTTGGGGATGATCTTCTCGGGCTTCCCCTCGTTGCGCGCCGCCGTGGCGGCGATCTCGCGCTCCTTTTCCACCAGCGCCGGATCGACGTCGTCGCGCGAGACCACCGCCGGACGCATGGCCGCCACGTGCATGCAGATGTCCTTGGCCAACTCGGGGTTCCCGCCCTCGATCTCCAACAGCACGCCGGAACCGCCGTTGTGGTGCGCGTAGCCGCCGCAAGGGCCGTTCAGCCGGCAGATCCGCCGCAGCCGGAACACTTCGCGAATGCGGTTGGTCAGGTCGTCGAACTGCTGCTGCAGCGTCGCGTGCGACTTGCCCGGCGAAGGCTGCGCCAACAGTTCTTCGGCCGTTGCCGCGCCCGGCCCCAGGGCCAATTGCTCGACCAGATTGTGGGCCAGCCGGATGAATTCCTCGTTGTTGGCCACCGGGGCGCTTTCGCAGAGCAGTTCGACCATGGCGCCCACGCCCGGCTCGGTGCTGGCGTACACGGCGATCCGGCCGCACGACGTCTCGCGATCGCCGCGCCCGCCCATCAGCTTCTTGCCTGCCTTGCGCAGCGCCTCGATCGCCGCGTCGGGGTCCCCGCCGGCCTCGGTCAAGGCCCGCTTGCAGTCCATCATCGGCAGACCGGTCTTCTCGCGAAGGGCCTTCACGGCCGCTGCGGTAACTTCTGGCATGGATAGATCCTCCTCGTCTATTGGTTCAATGGGTTCGTGCAATCCGCCTCGCCTCGGCGAAGCACCCGCCGGGAGTGGAGCCCAAGGCGAAACGCTGAATCAAGAACACCGAAGGCGCGCCGCACAAGCCGGCGATTGGTATTCAAGATTCGCGATTCGCCGCGGCGAACTCGGCATCCACTCGTCACGCCGGTTGGGCTTCCTCGGCCGGGGCCGCCGGGCCTTGATCGCCCTTCAGCGCGCCCGAGGCGGCCTTGCCCGCCAGCACCCCGTCGGCCAACTGCTGCATCACCAGCTCGATGGAACGGATGCTGTCGTCGTTGCCCGGGATCGGCAGGTCGACGTCGTCCGGATTGCAGTCGGTATCGATCAGGGCCACCGTGGTGAGCCCCATCTTGCGGGCCTCGCGCACGGCGTTCTTCTCTTTCTTAGGATCGACGACCACCAGGGCCTCGGGCAGCCGGCTCATGGTCCGCATGCCGTTGAGGTTGCGGTACATCTTGCGGTATTCACGATTCAGAGCCGACTGCATCTTCTTGGAGTACGCGGCCAACTCGTCGCTGGAGCGAAGGTTCTCCAACTCCTCCAAGCGCGAGAGCCGGCTGCGAATGGTCCGGAAATTGGTGAGCGTGCCGCCGAGCCAGCGATCGCTGACGAACGGCATGCCGCACCGGAGGCTCTGCTGCTCGACCGTCTCCCCGGCCTGACGCTTGGTCCCGACGAACAGGATGAGCCCGCCGCCGGCGGCCACCTGTTGCAAGTACTTCTTCGCCCGCAACAGGCCGCGGATCGTCTCGCGGACGTCGATGATGTGGATCAGATTCTTTCGGCCATAGATGTAGGGCCGCATCTTGGGGTTCCACCGGCTGGTACGATGCCCGAAATGAACCCCCGCCTCAATCAACTCGCGAACCAAGACTGTAGCCAAGGCCAGACTCCTCCAACAAAAGGCACACCGGCAAAGTCCCCGCCCTAAGGAGGGGCATCCGGCGTTCACGCGACTTCTCGGTCGGTAATAGCACACCGCTACCCTGGACCGTTCAGGGTAACGAGCCCCTCATCCTAATGTCCACGGGCGACGGAGTCAACCGGGACAAGTACCCCTCCATTGGTACATCCGAGGCGTCCTCGTTAGTTCACCACGTTTCGGATTGGCAGGCCCGCGAGCGCGCGGCGGCAGGCCTCGGCCCCTTTACTCCGCATCTCCAGCAGTCCTTCCTCGCAGTAGAAGGCGGCGTGCGGGTTGACCAACAGGCGGT
>CAZFKF010000375.1:0-5591 GCA_964518805.1 uncultured Planctomycetaceae bacterium
CGTCTTGGTATCCGACCTGCTGGTGGATCGCGACGGGCTCTTTCGCGGTCTGCGCCTGTTGCGCAGCCGCGGCCACGACGTTCTCGTGTTCCATGTGCTGGATGACGACGAGTTGGATTTTCCCTTCAGCGGTCCCACGCGGTTCGAGGGGCTCGAACTGCCGGCGCACCTCAAATGCAATCCCCGCGCCCTGCGCGAAGGTTACCTGGCCGCCCTCGGAGCCTACCTGGAGGAGGTGCGTCGCTCCTGTAGCGGCCAGAACGTCGACTACACGCTGGTCCGCACGAGCCAGCCGTTGGGGGCGGCGTTGGCTGCGTACTTGAACCACCGATTGGCAACGCAGAATAGGAGTTGATGACACGGTAGTGATTCTGGTGGGCCTGCGCTTCGCTTGTCCCACCCAACGGCTTGTGCAGTCCGCCGAAACGTGATGGACCTATGTTGAACTTCCTCCACTATCCGCTGCTCTGGGGCCTGCTGTTGGTTGGCGTGCCCGTGTTGATCCACCTGATCAACATGCTCCGCCAGCGCCGCGTGGCCTGGGCCGCCATGGAGTTCCTCCTGGCAAGCCAGAAGAAGCATCGCACGTGGGTGGTTTTCAAGCAACTTCTCCTGCTGTTATTGCGCATGCTGGCCGTCGCCGTGGTGGTGCTGATGCTCGCCCAACCGTTGCTGCCAAGTCAATGGGGTTCGTGGCTGGGTGGCGGGAGCACCCACCACGTGGTGCTTCTGGATGACAGCTTCTCGATGTCGGACCGCTGGAACGACACCAGTGCGTTCGAGCAGGCCAAGGCCGTCGTCCGCCGGATCGTTGAGCAAGCCGCGCGCGAGGGTGCTCAGACCTTCACCATGCTGCGATTCTCTCAGGCAGGACGCCCCGTTCGCGGCACCCAGGCAGATTTCCTCCAGGAGACGGTCGACAGCGGGCTGCCCGACCGGCTCCATGGCCGCCTCGCCGAACTGGCGCCTTCGCAGACCGCGCCCGGTCCGCTGGCAGCGATGGAAGCCGCGGCCCACTTGTTGGGCCAGGCTGCGTCCGAGCAACGCGTGGTCTACATCGTCTCCGATTTTCGTACCCGACAGTGGGACGACCCAAGCCCTTTCAAGAAGAACCTGCTGGACTGGAACGCGTCCGGTGTCAAGATCCACCTGGTCAACTGCGTCGAGGGCGCCCGCCCCAACCTGGCGATCCGGCAACTGGTTCCGGGGCCGGGCACGCGCGCGGCAGGAGTCCCGCTGTTCATGGAAGTGACGGTGGAGAACTTCGGCAGCGCGCCGGTCAAGAACGTGTCCGTGCTCGTCGAGGCCGACGGACTCGCCCAACCCGCGGTGAGCATCGCGCAGATTCCGCCGCTTCGGGCGGTGAAAGAGCGGTTTCCCGTGCGATTTTCCACGGCTGGCGAGCATCGCATCGCGGCGCGCCTGGAGGCGGATGCCGTTCTGGCCGACAACTTCCGCTATGCCGTGGTCGACTTTCCCGTCAGCGTTCCCGTCCTGCTCGTCGACGGCGATGCGGAGGCCCAGGACGCCCGCTACCTCAGCGCCGTGTTTGCCCCGGGCGGGCCGACGAACACGGGGATCAGCCCGCGCATCGAGACTCCCCGCTACCTCGGCCTGCATCCTCTCGACGCGTTTCAAGCCATCTACGTCATGAACGCCGAGAGGTTGGAACGTTCGGCGGTTGCGGCCTTGGAGCAGTATGCGTCCGCAGGCGGCGGCGTGGCGTTCTTCCTCGGCAAGCGGTGCTCCAGCGAGTTCATCAACGATCAATTGTACCGGCAGGGGCAGGGGCTCTTCCCGCTTCCCCTAGGCAAGCCGGCCGAACTCCTCGTCGACTACCTCCAGAAGACTCCCGATCTGGCCGTGACCGACCATCCGATCTTCCAGGTCTTTGCGGGCGATCGCAACAGTTTCCTGCCGCTGGTGATCATTCGCCGGTACTTCTCCGTGCCGAAGGACTGGCATACGGAACCCGATTCGGGCGTTGCGGTCCTGGCCCGGCTTCGCAACGGCGCGCCACTGGCGATCGAACGCCGCTTTGGCCGTGGGCGCGTCGTGGCATTCTTGACCACGGCCGCCCCGATCTGGAACAACTGGGCCCGCGAGAACCCGAGCTTTGTGGTGTCGATGCTCCAGTTGCAGGCCTACCTGGCCGTCCGGCCAGCGAGCGAGGTGCCGCGGTCGGTGGGCCAACCGCTGGAGGTGAAGCTTGATCCGGTGCAGGTCGAGCCCCAGGTCCGGTTCACAATCCCCACCCCGTCGGCCGTCTCCACGGCCACCGTCGATGCGGAACCCACGCCCGACGGTCGATATACCGCCGTGATGGCCAACACCGATGCGAGTGGCGTCTATCAGGCCCGCCTCATCCACAAGGACGGCAAGGAGGAGATCCGCAGCTTCGCGGTCAATGTCGATGCCGATGAGGGCGACTTGCGAGCCCTCACGTACCCGGAATTGGCCACCCGGCTGGAGGGCGTCAGGCATCAGTACCAGCTCGCTTCGGACTTCCAGGTCGGCCCGGAGCAGTTGGCAGGCCAGAGCCTGCGCACGTCGCTACTGTATTTCCTGGTGATCGTCTTGGTGGGAGAGCAGCTCCTCGCCTATTCGGCCAGCTACCATCCGCCCGCGTTCCGCGGCGGCCGCCCAACAGGAGGCGCATCATGAGCTGGCTGGCATGGCTGCCCATGGCCCAACAGACCGACCGGCTGCGTTTTGAATGGGGCCGGATTCAATCCAATTCGGATTGGGCCCTCCCGATCCTGGCCTTCTTGGTGGTGGCCACGTTCGTGCGACTGATGTATCGGCGCGATGCCCAGGAGTTGGGGCTCGTCTGGCGGTGGGTGCTGACAGTCCTGCGAACGGCCGCGATCTTCGGACTGCTGATTCTCTACCTGGAACCTCGCTGGCGCACGGACCACGAAGTGGTGCATCCTTCGCGCGTCGTGATGCTGGTCGATACGAGTCTCAGCATGGGGCTTCCCGACGCCGATCCGCAAGCGATGCCTTCGGAAGCCGCGAAGACGCCGGGTGTCTCGAAGGCTTCGGATGCCCCGCACGCCCAAGGCTTGAGCCGATGTCAGCGCGTCGCGGCGTCGCTCGTCGATACCGATTCCTTCCGGCGTCTGAGGACAACGCACGACGTACTCGTCCTGCGGTTCGACGAAGCACTCGCGCGTGTGGCATCGCTCGGCAAGATCGCTCGCGGAGCGGACGCCGACACTGCCGGGGCGCTGCGCTCGCCGGGCGACGATCAGGCCTTTGCCGACGACCTGGCCGAGGCAGGGGTCGACTGGGAGAAGGCTCTCAAGCCATCGGGAAAGGAGACGCGTCTCGGCCAATCGTTGCAGCAGGCGATCGCCGATCAGCGGGGATCTCCCCTCTCGGGCATCGTTGTGGTGAGCGACGGCTGCCAAAACGCCGGCCCTCCGCCCGAAACGGCCGTCGAATTGGCGCGCGAGGCCCGGGTACCGATCTTCGCCGTGGGAGTCGGATCGGCTCGCCAAACCGCGAGCGTTCGCGTCTTCGAGTTGGAGGCGCCCGAGCGGGCCCATCCCGGCGATCCTTATCCCGTTAGCGGCCTGATCCAGTCGCAAGGGCTGGCCGGCAAGCCGGCCACCGTGCAACTCTTCCTGCGCGATCCGGCCATGGGCTCGGAGCAGCTCATCGAGACGCGGCAAATCGTCCTCGGCACGGACGGCGCCTCCGTGCCGGTTCGATTCCAGGTGACGCCCACCGAGGCGGGCAGACGCCAGGTGGTGCTTCGCGTCGTACCGCCGCCTTCCGCTCCGCCAAATCCGACCGACAACCAGCGCGAGGCCGACGTCGAAATCGTCGATCGCAAGACCCGCGTCCTGCTCTTCGCTGGGGGGCCCAGCCGAGAGTATCAGTTCGCCAGATCGCTATTGTATCGCGACAAATCCGTGATTCTCGACGTCCTCTTGCAGACCGGCAAGCCGGGGATTTCCCAGGAGGCCGCCGCGCTGCTGGATCGTTTCCCCGACACGCGCCAGGCCCTGTTTGCGTACGACTGCGTGTGGGCGATCGACCCGCGATGGCAAGCCCTCAGCGCTGCGTCGGTGGATTTGCTCGAGACCTGGGTGGCCGAACAAGGGGGGGGGCTGATCGTGATTGCCGGGCCCGTGCACGCCGGTCAGACCGTCGGCGGCTGGCTGCAAAACCCGGCCATGGCCAAAATCCGCGCCCTCTATCCCGTCGAGTTCCAACGTCGAGCCACGGCCACCGAGACCGACACCTACGCCTCCAAGGATGCCTGGCCGCTCGACTTCACGCGCGAGGGCCAAGAGGCCGAGTTCCTTTGGCTGGCCGATACCGATGCAGCCAGCCGTCAGGCGTGGGCGTCGTTCCCGGGCGTCTACAGTTGCCAGCCGGTTCGCCGACCGAAGCCGGGGGCCACGGTCTTCGCACGCTTCTCCGATCCGCAGGCCAGCCAAGGCAGCCGGCAGCCGCCGTATTTTGTCGGACAGTTCTATGGGTCGGGCCGTGTGTTCTACATGGCCAGCGGCGAAATGTGGCGGCTTCGCCGCGTCGACGACCGCTACTTCGAGCAGTTCTACACGCGCTTGGTGCGGCACGTATCCCAAGGACGCATGTTGCGCCAGTCGCACCGCGGATCGCTTTTGGTCGAAAAGGAACGCTACCTGTTGGGCAACACGGTGGAGGTTCGTGCCCAATTGACCGATGCCCAACTCAAGCCGCTTCGAGCGCCGAGCGTGACTCTCGACGTCATCCCGCCCGATCGTACCGTGCAAAGCGTCGTCTTGCGCCCGGATCCGACCCGAGAAGGCATCTACGCCGGGCAGTTCACGGTCCTCCAGGAAGGCGCCTACCGCCTCGAACTTCCGGTGCCGCAGAGCGATCGCGAGCGGATCGTACGGCGGATTCAGGTCCGCCTTCCCGACCTGGAACGCGAAAACCCGCAGAGAAATGACGCACTGATGAGCCGCATCGCGTCGGGCTCCGGCGGTAAGTACTATAGCACCCTCGACGCTGCCTGGGGCCCTGAAGCGGCCGACCCGCTGGTCAACCACCTCAAGGACCGCACGCGGACGACCATTGTCACCAGCGGTCCCAACCCCGAATCCGAACGTCCTTGGCTGCGGGGAATGATGCTCGCCCTCTGCGGGCTGCTGTGCGGCGAGTGGCTCATCCGTAGGCTATTGAAACTGGCGTAGACAAGGAATGACCGGAAACCCGCCCAACACGGAACTGGCGCCTTCCATCCGCGAAACGCTCGACGCGTTGCGGCGGCAGATCCGCCGCTATGTCTGGCTGCGCGGACTGGGAGCGGCGGCGGCGTGGTTGTGCGCCGCCTTCTGGATCACGCTGGCCGTCGACTGGTTCTTCGAGCCAGCGTGGCAGGGCCGGGTAGCGCTATTGGTTGCCGCGATCTTCGCTTTGATCGCTTTGGTCTGGGCCATGCTTGTGCGCCGGCTGTCGGTGCCGATCGGTGACGGCAACCTGGCGATGATCCTCGAGCGCCGATTCCCCCAGTTCGGCGATAGCCTCCTCACGGCGGTCGAACTGTCCGGCGCGGACCAGGACGCGGAGGACTGCGATCCGCACCTGCTGGC
>CAZFKF010000376.1:0-5582 GCA_964518805.1 uncultured Planctomycetaceae bacterium
CGGTTCGGTGGTCGTGACGTTCCGCCCGGCTCCCGGGTTCACCCCGCAAGTCACCGAGGAAGTGCCAAGTGAGGTCGCAAGGCTATTCCCACGGCCTTGACCATATGGGTCTTCGGCAGAATTTGTGGGTGAAAAGGGGTTGATTGCTGGGGCTCTGCCCCAGACCCCGGGATTTTCGGAGGCATAACTCAGGTGTTCGATGGAGGTGGAGAAAGAGGCTGCCTCGGATGGCAATGCGGCCGAGGCAGCCAGGCGTCATCGACGCACCCTCGGTCTGGCTATCCCTTGTCGGGCTGCGTCCCCGCAGTGCCCGACTCCGTTTCGCCAGACGAGGATCAGTATAGCAGATCAGGAGGATCGACAAAGAAGTGCATCCTGCGGCGTTTCCGGTTAAAGATGGAGTTGCAAAACCAACCATCCCGCCGGGAGCCACAGGATGCAATTGAAGAGTATCCTCAACCGCATCGAGCGGTACAAGTCGTTTGTCTACAAGAAGGTCACCTGGGTGGACAACGCCTCGGAACCGACAATCCAAGTGCAAATCGAGCCGAGGGCCAATGGCCGGCCGCTGTGTTCGGGCTGTGGCCGGCCAGGACCGGGCTACGATCGGCTGTCCGTAAGGCGTTTCCAGTTCGTGCCGTTGTGGGGAATAGCCGTGTTCTTCGTGTATGCCAGGCGGCGTGTGGACTGTCCCACGTGCGGCGTGACCGTGGAACACGTGCCTTGGGCAAAAGGCAAGAGCCGCCTGACGACCCGTTTCCGCTGGTTCTTGGCTCGTTGGGCGAAGCGTTTGTCCTGGGACGAAGTGGCTTGCATCTTCCACACCACCTGGAAGAACGTCTTCGAGTCGGTAAAACATGCGGTTTTCTGGGGTATCGCCCATCAGGAACTGGGCTCGATCGAGGCCATCGGCGTGGACGAAATCCAGTGGCGACGAGGGCACTGCTACCTGACGTTGGTCTATCAGATCGAGGACGGCTTGAAGCGGCTGTTGTGGGTCGCCCAAGACCGGACGGAGCGGAGCCTGCGGGGATTTTTCCTGACGCTCGACGCCGAGGTCCGCCAGTCCATCCGTTTCGTCTGTAGCGACATGTGGCAGCCGTACCTCAACGTGATTGCCGAGCAACTCGACCACGCCGTCCATGTTCTGGATCGCTTCCACATCATGAAGAAGATGAACGAGGCGATCGACAAGGTTCGCCGTGGCGAAGCGGCCAAACTGAAGCGTGATGGGTACGAGGAGGTGCTGAAGCATTCCCGCTGGTGCCTGCTCAAACGTCCCGAGAACCGCACCGAGAAGGAGACGGTGAAGCTCTCCGAACTCTTGCAGTACAACCTTCAGAGCGTTCGCAGCCACCTCTTGCGAGAGGACTTCCAGAGGTTTTGGGAGTACACCAGTCCGGGCTGGGCCGGGAAGTTCCTGGACGAGTGGTGTGCCCGCACGATGCGGAGCAAAATCGAACCGATGAAAGCGGTTGTTGCCAGCCTGCGGGAACATCGGCCCTTGATCCTCAACTGGTTCCGTGCTCGGGGCACAGTTTCGGCCGGTGCCGTCGAAGGATTGAACAACAAAGCGAAACTGACTACCAGAAAAGCGTATGGCTTTCGCACCTATCATGCGATCGAAATCGCTTTATATCACACACTTGGGAAACTCCCCGAGCCAGAATTCACCCACGAATTCTGACGAGGATGCGACCATATTACGGCACGGCTACGCCTGACCTAACTTTGCAGAAGTCCAGTCCAGTCTTGATTCAGATCAAGGCCGTTTTCCAACGAGCGCCGTAAGATTTGGGGAAAGAACGGGTTTTCAGTCCACGGTGCCTGCCATGAACCAGCTCGAAGGCCAACCGCAACGACTCGGCCGCGAACGGGAGACGATTGCCGCGATGATCGCGATTTATTGTCGCGGACACCACTCGCCCCAGAACGGCTTGTGTCCCGAGTGTGCGGCACTTCAGGACTACGCGTTTCAGCGCCTGGACCGATGCCCGTTTGGTCCGGAAAAGCCCACCTGTGCCAAGTGTCCGATCCACTGCTACAGGCCTGCCATGCGGGAGAAGGTCAGGGAAGTGATGAGGTATGCGGGACCGCGCATGATCCTGCATCATCCGATCCTCAGTCTTCTCCATCAAGTCGATAGTCTCCGCAACCGGCCTACGCGGCCTAATCCATGAGGTGTCCCATGCAACGTCGAAAGATCGTCCAGATCGACGAAACCAAGTGCAACGGCTGCGGCCTGTGCGTGCCTTCGTGTGCGGAGGGGGCGATCCGGATCGTCGATGGCAAGGCCAGGCTCGTGTCGGACGTCTACTGCGACGGCCTCGGGGCCTGCCTGGGCGAGTGCCCGCAGGGGGCCATCACGATCGTCGAACGCGCCGCCGAGGCATTCGACGAAGCGGCGGCCCATCGTCACGTAGCCCAGCTTCGCGAGTCGAAGGGTTGCGAAGCGAACGCCGCGGTTGGTGCGGGGGGTGGATGCCCCGGGGCCCGCGTGCAGGACTTGCGGCTTGCCGTGCTGCCGGCCGAGGTTCGGCCCGCCGCGCCGGCTCAGGGCAACGGACATGCCTCGGCCGCGCCGTCGGCCTTGGGCAACTGGCCGATCCAGTTGCACCTGGTACCGCCCAGTGCGTCATATCTTCAACGGGCAGACCTGCTGCTCGTGGCCGACTGCGTGCCCTTTGCCCTGGCCGATTTCCACGAGCGCTATCTCCAGGGCCGACCGGTGGTAATCGCCTGCCCCAAGCTCGACAACACACAGCCCTACGTCGAGAAGCTTGCCGCCATGTTCCGCGTTGCGTCGATCCGCAGCCTCACGATCGTGCACATGGAAGTGCCCTGCTGTATGGGCCTGATGCGGATCGCCCAGGCCGCCCGGCAAGCCTCGGGCATCGACGTCCCCATCGAAGAAGTGGTGATCTCGACCCGCGGCAACGTGCTCCGCGAGTCGGTCGCAACAACATAGACTAGATCCCCGCGATCGGGGACGGCGGCACTCTTCCGCCGATGACCCCGGGGCGTTACAATAGCTGTATTGACTGAGGGATCACCGCAGCCCGCGAGGCATGTGGGGGGCAGTCCAAGGGGAATGCCGGCGGAGGGGCCTATGACTCGAGTGATTGTGGATGCGACGCTCCAGGTCAAGCTGCCGCACGTCGATTCGTCGTTCGAGTTTTGCGACGCGTCGGGCAGGACGCTTGGCTACTGCGTTCCGGCCCCGGACCAGCTCGGACCGCTCTACGAGTGGGCTCGCGGCGAATTCACCGCGGAGGAAATCGATCGCGCTCGCCGGGAGCCCCGCGGGCAGACGACTGCGCATGTGCTGGCGCGGCTGGGCGAGCCATGACCCACACGGTCACTTGGAAGCAGTCGGCTGCGGACCGGTTTGCCGAGGTGTGGATGACAGCACCGGATCGGGCTGCCGTGGCATCTGCGGCCGACATGCTCGATGCTGCGCTTCGAGCCGATCCGCACCACCAGGGTGAGTCGCGTGGGGGGAAGATGCGTTTGGTCGTTGTTCCGCCGCTGGCGGTGGTCTACGAGGTTCTCGAAGCGGATTGCCTTGTGGAGAGACTCGCAATCCGCTACACAGCAACCCGTCGGTGACAAAGAGCGATCGAATGAGCATGGCATCGTCCCCCTTGTCGCGCGACGACATTGCCGAGCGTTTCCTCGACCAACTGCCGTTTGCGCCGTATCCCTACCAGGAAGAGGGCCTGCTGGCGTGGTTTTCGGCCGAGCAGGGGGTCATGGTCTGCGCGCCGACCGGGACGGGCAAGACGCTGATCGCCGAAGCGGCCATGTTCGAGGCCCTCCACGCCGGCACGGTGGCCTACTACACCACGCCGCTCATCGCCTTGACGGAACAAAAATTCCGCGAGATGCAGTCGTTGGCGGCCAAGTGGGGTTTCCATCCAAATGACGTTGGGCTGGTCACCGGCAACCGCCGCGAGAATCCCGAGGCCCGCATTTTGGTCGTCGTGGCCGAGGTGCTCTTCAACCGGCTCTTGCACCGCGAGGCGTTCGATTTCTCGAAGGTCAGCGCGGTGGTGATGGACGAATTCCACAGCTTCAACGATCTGGAGCGGGGCGTTGTCTGGGAACTGACGCTGGGGCTCTTGCCGCCGCACGTGCGCACGCTGCTGTTGTCGGCCACGGTGGGCAATCCGGCGGAGTTCATCCAGTGGGCGCGGTTGAGTCATCAGCGGAGCCTGGAACTGGTCCAGGGCAACGAGCGCCGCGTTCCCCTGGTCTTCCAGTGGGTGCCCGACCGGCTGCTCACCGAGCAGATCGAGGCCATGTCCGAGGGGGATGAGGCGTCGCGGCTCACGCCGGCCTTGATCTTCTGCTTCAACCGCGAAGAGTGCTGGAACGTGGCCGAGCAACTCAAGGGCAAAGGGCTCCTGGTCGCCGGACAGCAGGCCCGCCTCAACGAAGAACTGAAACGCCACGACTGGTCGCAGGGCGCAGGCCCCAAGCTCCGGCAGTTGCTCTTGCGCGGCGTGGGCGTACACCACGCCGGCCTGTTGCCCAAATACCGGCGGATCGTCGAGGACCTGTTCCAGCACAAGCTCCTTTCGGTGGCGGTCTGCACCGAGACGCTGGCCGCGGGGATCAATCTGCCGGCCCGATCCGTGGTCGTGCCGAGCCTGATGAAAGGCCCGCCGGGCAAGAAGCGGATCCTGGACCCCAGCGCTGCGCACCAGATGTTCGGCCGCGCGGGCCGTCCGCAGTTCGACGCCCAGGGCTATGTCTTTGTGCTGGCCCACGAAGACGACGTGCGCATCGCCCGCTGGAAAGAGAAGTACGACCGCATCCCCGAGGGGACCAAGGATCCCGGCCTCATGAAGGCCAAGAAGGACCTGAAACGCAAGATGCCCAAGCGGCGCGAGACGGAGCAGTACTGGACCGAGGCCCAGTTCGACAAGCTCCGCGGCGCCCCGCCGGGCAAGCTCTACAGCCGCGGGCCGCTGCCGTGGCGCCTGTTGGCGTACATGCTCGATGCCTCGCCGGAGGTCGATCGCATCCGCACGCTGGTCGGCAAACGATTGATGGACAACGCCCGCCTCGAGGCCGGGCAGCGGGACTTGGACCGCATGCTGCTGACCCTGTGGCGCGGCGGCTACGTGACCCTGGAGCCCAAGCCGCCGGCCACCGATCCCGCCGACGATGCCGCGGGCGCCCCAACGCCTGCCGATCCCGCCGCGCCTGGTGTGCGCGGGCCTCAAAGCGCTGCGCGCGGGTCTACCGACCCTGCACCCCGTCCGACCGAAGGTCTCCTCTTGGGCCAAAGCCGCAAGCCATCGATCGCGACCGGCCGCGCGTCGCCGGCAAAGGCCGCCGATCCCGCGCCCGAGGAGCCCGCCGGCTACAAACCGGTCCTGGCCACTCCCACGCCCGAGTTGGCGCGGCTGGTGCTGTTTCGCGGCGTGAATCCGCTCTACGGGATGTTCCTCATCAACCAATTGGGCATTGCCAGTCGCGAGGAGCGGATCCAGGCCATGGAGAGCGTGCTGGAGTTGCCGGGCTCCGTGGGCCATTTTGTCCGCGTGCCCAGACAAGACCGGATGCCCCCCTGC
>CAZFKF010000377.1:0-5578 GCA_964518805.1 uncultured Planctomycetaceae bacterium
ACCACTTCTGTGGGCGGTCGGTCCAGACGTGAACTTCAGTCACATTGCCGATCGCGCCGGCCGCGATGAACTCGGCCGTCAACCGCGTCTCGTCGCTCGACATGCCCTGGTTGCCCATCTGCGTGGCGACCTTGGCCTTCCTCGCCATCTCGGTCAACTGACGCGCCTCCCAGATCGAGTGCGTCAGCGGCTTCTCACAGTAAACATGCTTCCCCATCTGCAGCGCGATCCGGCTGGCAAAGTAATGATGATGATCGGGCGTGGCGACAAAGATGGCGTCGATCTGGCCGTGCATCTTGTCGAGCATTTCGCGATAGTCGACGAACGACTTGGGAAGCGGCTTCTTGAGATGGTGCTCCTTGTAGTAGTTTTCCGCGTGTCCCAAGGCGCCGTGGAGCGAGCTTTCGACGTCGTCGCAGACCGCGACGAGGTTCTCGTTCATCGACGACTCGACATGCGCCCCGCCGCGCCCGCCGACGCCCACGCCGGCGATGTTCAACTTCGAGTTGGGCGCCGGATCGGCCAGGACGTAGGGCACGGCGAATCGTTCAACCCCCGCCGCCGCTCCGGCCAGCAACGCACCACGCTTGACAAATCCGCGACGGCTCAGTCGTATTGCCATGTGAGGCCTCCTTGACGTCCAGAACCACTGCTCGGAAGGGGTTTCAGAAACGAGACGGACGCGGGTGTGGGACGGGTCGGAGACCCGTCCTACGGGTTCTGAAACGGCTTCAACAAACCGGTTGCCCCGATGGTTGTGTTCCCGCGGGATGCGGCCCGTGGGCTTGCGACCATATCTTGCCCTCTGCTCTGTGCCTTCTGCCCTCCGTCCTCCCTTCACTTCCCATTTCCGTCCGCCACCAACACCTCCGCGATGTGCATCGTGCGAATGTGCTGAGTCTCGGCATTGCGTCGCAGGATGCCGCCGATGTGCATCAGGCAACTGACGTCGGGCGAGACAACGATATCGGCCCCGCTTTTCAGGATGTTCTCGGTCTTCGTCTTTCCCATGGCCAGCGACGTGCCCGGCATCTTCACGCTGAACGTCCCGCCGAAACCGCAGCATTCCTCGACGTTTGGCAACTCGGTGTACTCCAGCCCTCGCACGTTCTGCAGCAGGGCGATCGGCGGATCGACCACGCCCAGCTCGCGGCGCGTGTGGCAGCCGTTGTGCAGCGTGACCTTGTGGGGGAAGCAAGCGCCCGTGTCGGTCACGCCGAGGACGTTGACGAGGAACTCGGTCAGCTCGAACACCCGGCTGCCCACGTCGACAATGCTTGGGTCGGGGTCGACGTGACCGAAGAACACGCGGCACATCGCCGAACAGGAGCCCGATGGCGATACGATCCACTTGTGGCCGGCCATGGACTTGCAGAAGTGATGGATCACCTTTCGGGCCTCTTCCCAGTAGCCGGAATTGAACGCCGGCTGTCCGCAGCAGGTCTGACGGTCGGGGAAGACGGTCGGCACGCCCAAGCGGGCCAGCAGCCGCGCCGTGGCCTCGCCGACCTGTGGGAAAAACTGGTCCATGTAGCACGGGATGAACAGCGCCACCGGTTCGCCGGGGGTGTACGTCGGATACGTCTTGCCGGAGTCGCCTTCGTGGGAAGTTGGAGTCATGGAAGTGCTTCGCTTAGTGCAAGTGAACCGTGGTGGATGTCGCAGCAAGAGGATGGGAGTCGTTTTCGGTCTGGCGCGGGTCCGTCGCCAGCACACGGAGGCCTCCCGCCCCCCTGGCGGGAAAGCCGGTCAATGTCCGTTATAACCGCTGGTGGTTCGCTTGGCCATCCTTCGGACGCGATCCCTGGGGGTTGCGGCAGCCCTCCAAGCGTTGGTATCCTGGCAGATATGTCAAAACCTCGTGCATGGCTCTGCTGGAGCAGCGGCAAGGATAGTGCCTGGGCATTGCATGTCACCCGGCGAGAGGGCATCTTGGACGTTGTGGGTCTGCTCACGACGGTCACCGAGCCTTACGCCCGGGTGTCGATGCACGGCGTTCGTGAGGAGATTCTGAGAGCACAGGCCGATGCGGCGGGTTTGCCGTTGGTTCGGGTTCCGATTCCGGCACCTTGCCCCAACGAGGTCTATCAACGCGCCATGCGCAGAGCGATCGAAGAAGCACACCGGCAAGGCGTGACCCACATGATCTTCGGCGATCTGTTCCTCGAGGACATTCGGGCCTATCGCCAACAACAGCTCGCCGGCACCGGCATTCGCCCGGTGTTTCCGCTGTGGCTGAGGCCCACACGCCCATTGGCCGAGGACATGATCGCCAGCGGGCTGGTGGCCTACGTCACGTGCCTCGATCCGAGGAAATTGCCCGCCGAAATGGCCGGCCGCACGTTTGACCGCGATTTCCTCGGTCGGCTGGGCGCGGACGTCGATCCCTGTGCCGAACGCGGCGAGTTCCATACTTGCGTTACCGCGGGGCCGATGTTCCGGCATGCCCTGGCCGTAGAACGCGGCGAGACGGTCGAGCGCGACGGTTTCGTCTTCGCCGATCTGACGCTCAAGGTCAACGAGAATCGCGCGAGACGGTGACGCCGATGCGTGTGCTTCTGGTCATTGCCGGCTTGCTCCTCCTGGCCGCCCTGGGCGGGGTGGTGTTCCTCGGGCGTGCGGACTCGCAGGGCCAGCAGTCCACCCAAGTGGCCGGCGAAGCAGGCGGCTCCCAACCGCGTCGCATCGTGTCGCTCTCCCCCAGCGCGACCGAGGTGCTGTTTGCCCTGGGGCTCGGCGATCGCGTCGTGGGCGTTTCTCGTTACTGCCAGTATCCGCCCGAGGCGCGTGCGAAGGCGCAAGTGGGCGGCTACTTGGACCCCAACTACGAGGCCATTCTGGCCTTGCGACCCGATCTGGTGGTGCTGCGCGGCGAAAACGAACGCTTCGTCAAGTCGTTCCGCGATCTGGGGCTCAGCCTGCTGACGGTGAATCACGACAGCGTGGAGGGAATCCTCGATTCCATGACTTCGATCGGGCGGCGCTGCGGCGTCGAGGACAAGGCAAGACAGCAGGTGGCCGAAATCCAGGCCCAGATGCACCGCATCACCGAACGGACCGCGCGGCTCGATCGTCCGCGGGTGATCGTGGTCGTCGAGCGGACGTTGGGCAGCGGGAAGATCCAGAACGTCTACGTGACCGGCTCGAACGGTTTCATCAATCGCATGATCGTGCTGGCCGGCGGCAAGAACGCCTGCACCGACGCCAGCGCAGGCTTTCCCGTGGTCTCCGGCGAGGGGATTGTGCGGATGAACCCGCAGGTCATCATTGACATGGTGGCCCGCGACAGGCAGGGTGAGTTGTCCGCAGGGACCATCCTTCGCGACTGGCGGCAGTTGCCGGACGTGGACGCCGTGCGTGGCGGACGGGTGTATCTGGTCGATGACGACTTCGCATTCATCCCGGGGCCTCGGTTCATCCTTCTTGTCGAGAAGCTCGCCCGCTTGATTCACCCGGACAAGCAAAGTCCGCCGTAGGAGGGCCTTGCCGATTTGTCCGGAGTGTCGTGCCCAACGACCCCTGCGGTCTTACGAAGGCCGCCCTGCACAGGCAATTCAACTCCCGACCTATACCAGCAGCGTATTCAGTTTCCGAAGCGGCCATGCCACGGTGCCCCTCCCCCGAGATCGTCCTCGACGTTCGCGATTTCTCTTTTCAACTCGGAAAGAAGGAAATCCTCTCGGACGTGTCGTTTGTGGCGGTCCGCGGCGAGTACTTGTCGATCGTCGGCCCGAACGGCGCCGGAAAGACCACGCTGCTGAAATGCATCGATCGGCTGCTCACGGGCGGCACGGGGCGGATCGAGGTCTTCGGCCGGCCGCTTGAAAGATACCGCCAGAAGGAGCTTGCCCGGCGGATCAGCTACGTGCCACAGGCCGACGGCCGAGTGATTCCATTCACCGTCCGGCAGTTCGTGCTGATGGGCCGTTATCCGTACTTGAATCCCTTTTCGTCGATCGACGGCGAGGGGTTGCAGGCCGTGGCGGACGCCCTTCAGATGACCGGGCTCGCCGAGTTCGCCGAACGCCGCCTGGACACGCTCAGCGGGGGCGAGCGGCAGAAGGTCTACATCGCCGCCGCCTTGGCCCAGGGCGCGGATATCCTCTTGCTGGACGAGCCGACGACGTTTCTCGATTACCGCCACCAGGCCGAAATCCGCGACTTACTGAGCCGCGTCAACCAGCAATCCCGGGCGACCGTGGTCTGCGTGACGCACGATTTGAACCGCGCGGTGCTCGACAGCGATCGCATCGTGGCCCTCGTCGGCGGGCGAGTGCTGTTTTCGGGATCGCCCGCCGAAATCATGAAGGCCGATGTCTTGGAATCGCTCTTCCACACGCCGTTCGTCCTGACCCCGCACCCTCAAGCCGCGGTTCCGGTGATCGTCCCCGGCTTGCCGCCCAAGCCCCGGGGATGAAAAGGCTATGAAACGACCCCTGGTGCTTCTCTTCCTGGCTGCCGTCGCCGTCCTCGTGTTGGCGGGCGCCCCGTTTGTGGGCATGGAGCAAATCCCGCTGAACACGCTCTGGCGTCACGGCGACGATACGGCGGCAAGGATCTTCTGGCAGCTTCGCCTTCCTCGCGTCGTGTTGGCCTTTCTGGCGGGAGCGGGGCTGGCCGCAGGCGGATTGTCGTTCCAGGCCGTGTTCCGCAATCCCTTGGCCGAGCCGTTTACGTTGGGCGTGGCCAGCGGCGCGGCCTTGGGGGCCTCGGCGTACATCCATCTCGGATTGCGGTTCTCGCTTCTGTGGATTTCCGGCTCCTCGTGGTTTGCGTTTGCGGGGGCGTTGCTGGCGCTCGTTCTCGTGTACGGGATGACGCGGACGCGGCAGGGTTTCTCCACGGCCACGATGCTCCTGGCAGGCGTTGCCGTCAGCTACTGCTTCTCGAGCTTGATCTTGGTCATGCAGTACTTGAGCGACTTCACCCAAAGCTTCCTTTTGCTGCGGTGGGTGATGGGAGGCCTGCATACGGTCGTCGGATTCGACGAAGTGCTCACCGTGCTGCCGCTGGTGATCGCCGGAATCGCGATGGTCCTGTATCTGACCCACGAACTCAATCTCGTCACCACCGGAGAGGAACTCGCCGTCAGCCGCGGCGTGGCCGTCAACCGCACCAAGATCCTCCTGTTCGTGGCCGTCTCGCTGATGGTGGGAGGAATCGTCTCGGTGTGCGGGCCGATCGGGTTCGTGGGGCTCATCGTGCCGCACATTTGCCGGTTGATCGTCGGTCCGGACCACCGTTACCTCACTCCGGCCGCGTTGTTGTGCGGGGCCATCTTGCTCTGTCTCTGCGATACGCTGGCACGCACCGTCATGGCGCCCACGGAACTGCCGGTCGGTATCCTCACGTCGCTCTTGGGCGGCCCGTTCTTCCTCTGGCTGCTCCTGGGACGCTTCCCCTGGTCTGAGTCGGTCTATTGAAGCGTCGCGTGCGGACGATCATCCGAAGCGGCCCGTGATGTAGTCCTCGGTTTCCTTCTTCTGCGGCTTGGTGAACAGGCGCCGGGTTTCGCCGAACTCGATCAGCGAGCCCTCGTAGAGAAACGCCGTGTAGTCCGAGACCCGCGCCGCCTGCG
>CAZFKF010000378.1:0-5573 GCA_964518805.1 uncultured Planctomycetaceae bacterium
GCAAGTACTACCAGCGGCGTCCCTTCGGCCTTGTACTGCAACGCGGCTTCGTACACGGTCATCGGTTGGCCATCGGGGAGATGCCGAGTGACTCCCCCTTCGGTGCCCGGTGCGAGCAGATTGCGCAACCGAATGTTGGCGAACGTGCCGCGCGTCATGACTCGGTCGTTGCCGCGACGCGATCCATAGCTGTTGAAGTCGGCGGGCTGCACCCCTTGTTCGATCAGGTACTTTCCGGCAGGCCCGGTCTTGGCAATCGAACCAGCCGGCGAAATATGGTCGGTGGTCACCGAATCGCCTAGCGCCAGGAGCACGCGTGCGCCTCGCAGGGGCTGAATGGGAGAAGGCTCCGCCGTAAGGTCGAGCAGAAAGGGCGGTTCCTGGACGTAGGTGTTCTTCGCGTCCCATACGAACAACTCGCTGGCCGCAATCGGGATCTCGTTCCACTTTGGATTCGCCGAGAAGGCATCGCGATAGCGGGCGCTGAACATCTCCGGGCGGACGGCTTTCTTCGCAATCGCGTCGATCTCGGCGGCCGAGGGCCAGATGTCCTTCAGGAAGACCGGTGCTCCATCGCCGCCCGTTCCCAAAGGAGTGACCGACAGGTCGATGTCCACGGTGCCGGCCAAGGCGTACGCGACAACCAGTGGCGGACTCGCCAAGTAGTTGGCCTTGACCAGGGCGTTGATTCGTCCTTCAAAGTTGCGGTTTCCGCTGAGTACGGCCGCTGCCACCAGGTCGCCCTGCAAGACAGCGTCGGCGACCGGCGTGGGCAGCGGTCCGCTGTTGCCGATGCACGTCATGCAGCCGTATCCCACGTTGTCGAACCCCAACGCGGAGAGCGGTCCATCGAGGCCCGCCGCGGCCAGATAATCGCTCACCACACGCGAGCCCGGTGAGAGGCTGGTCTTAACGTGCGGCGGCACGCGCAAACCCCGTTCCACCGCCTTCTTGGCCACCAACCCGGCCGCCAGCATGACGCTAGGATTGCTCGTGTTCGTGCAACTCGTGATCGAGGCGATCACGACGGCGCCGTGGCCGATCGTGCCGGCCCTCCCGTCCTGGGCCTGCACCGTGGCCGATCGCCCCAAATCTGCGTCGGCCAGGGCAAATCCGCGCTCGGCGATCGGCGCCCGCAACGAGCGGCGGAACGCATCCTGCATCGCTCGAAGCGGGACGCGGTCCTGGGGACGCTTTGGCCCCGCGAGGCTCGGCTCGATCGTGCTCATGTCCAACGAAAGGACCTTGGTGAACTTGGGCAGCGAAGCGTCGTCCGTGCGGAACAACTGCTGCTGCTTCGTGTAGCGTTCGACCAACTGAACCTCAGCTTCGGTCCGGCCGGTGAGGCGCAGGAACTCCAGCGTTCGGTCGTCGATCGGGAAGAACCCCATCGTGGCCCCGTACTCGGGCGACATGTTCGCCAGCGTGGCCCGGTCCGCCACGCTCATGGTGGACACGCCCGGGCCGAAGTACTCCACGAATTTGTCGACCACCCCTTCGCGCCGCAGGATCTGGGTCACCGTGAGCACGAGATCCGTCGCGGTCGCGCCGTGGGGGAGTTCGCCGCTGAGTTGGAATCCGATCACGTCGGGCAAAAGCATGTAGAGCGGCTGGCCCAGCATTACGGCCTCGGCCTCGATTCCTCCCACGCCCCAACCAACCACGCCGAGCCCGTTGATCATCGTCGTGTGGCTGTCGGTCCCCACCAACGTGTCCGGGATGGCCACCGGCCCCGCCGCGTCGCTGCGCACGAATACGCACTTCGCCAAGTACTCGAGGTTCACCTGGTGGATGATCCCCACCGATGGCGGAATAACGCGGAAGTTGTCGAATGCCTGCTGCCCCCATCGCAAGAACTCGTACCGCGGCCGATTGCGGGCCATTTCCAGGTAGACATTGGCCCGAAGGGCGTCGGGCGAGCCGAATTGATCCACCTGCACCGAGTGATCGATCACCAGATCGACCGGGATCAGCGGATTGATCCGTTTGGGATCGCCTCCGAGCCGCTTCATCGCGCTGCGCATGGCCGCAAGATCTACGACCGCGGGCACGCCGGTGAAGTCCTGAAGAACAACCCGAGCAGGTTTGAACGGAATTTCCCCCTTTTCGCCTTGCTCGGCGGTCCAACCTGCAAGGCGCTTGACATCGGCCTCGGTGACCTCATACCCGTCGCAACTACGCAACACGGATTCCAACAGGACGCGCACCGAATACGGCAGACGCGAAATCTGGGTTAGCCCTAAATCCTCCAATCGTGTCAGGCGATAGACTCCCGCGCGGCCCGAGCCGGTGTCGAAAAGGTCTCTGGCCCCAAAGGGATCGACAATCCGTGTTTTCGTAGCCATTGCGGTCGACGCACTCCGGTGTTAAGTGGCCTGCGAGAAAGCCGAATCCCAAGAATAGTAGTCGTTCCTCGGCCCGTCGCCAATCCCTGCGAGCCCTAAGCAGCAATTCCCGCTGCGATCCACGCGTCGGGCAGGGGAGCGACGAGCGTAACCTCTTGCCGCGACGCGGGATGTCTGAAGCAGAGCGTCCGCGCGTGCAGGGCGATCGCCCTCAGACGCCGGTCCTCGAATTGCGGTCCGAAGGGAAGAACCGCCCCGTAATCCGCGTCCCCAACCAAAGGAAATCCCCGCGAGCTCGCCTGCACGCGGATTTGGTGCATGCGCCCGGTTTCGAGCTCAATTTCGAGCCAGCTCCCCCAGGGGGTCAGGCCAAGCGTACGGTAATGCAGAACTGCCAGACGCCCTTCCGCATCTCCTCCGCCAACCACCTCCGCGCGGGGGACGTTCGGAATCTTGCGGATGTGGTCCTTCCAGGTGCCCACACTCGGCTCGACCACGCCCGACACGCATGCCCAATACGTTTTCCGCACGCGACGCGTCTCGAACTGGCCCGACAGGCGACGCACAGTCGTTCGATCGAGGCCGAAGATCATGGCCCCCGACACGGGACGGTCGAGCCGATGGGGAACGCCCAAATACGGTTCCTCGGCTGCTGGCGCCCGCCGCTTCAAGAATGCCTTGATCCGGCACTCCAGACTGTCAATGCCCGGCGGGGCCTGCGTCAACACGCCGGGCGGTTTGTTGACGGCCAGGCACGGACCATCGTCGAGGAGGATCTCGAAACCTAGCTGAGGACTTGGGCCCATCGTTGGGCGGACCCTTTCGAGTCCGGGCCGTGTCGGCTGCTCGACCGTTCACCTTCATTCAACCGCAGTCAGGCATTCTACTTGCGGACCGAACGTGACGCAACGTACCGACAACTTGCCTTCTGGCGTGCCGCGTCAACAATTCCCACATCGCGGCGCGACGAACCACGACTCCCTGCTTTGTGGAATGGCGGGGAAACCCATCCCGCAGAGGTCCTCCACCAGGCATCGTCCATGGCGAATCGACTCTTGGGCCAGAATAGTCCGTACTTGCTCCAACACGCCGAGAATCCGGTCGGCTGGCATCCGTGGGACGACGAAGCCCTGGCTGCGGCAAGGGCGGCGTGCAAGCCGATCTTTCTCTCCATCGGCTACTCGGCCTGCCACTGGTGCCACGTCATGGCCCACGAGAGTTTCGAGGACCCGGAAATTGCCGGAATCCTGAACCGGGAGTTCATTCCCATCAAAGTCGACCGAGAAGAGCGTCCCGAGTTGGACCAGCTCTATATGGAAGCGGTGCAGATGATGACTGGGCACGGAGGCTGGCCGATGTCGGTCTTCCTCACGCCGGAGTTGGAACCGTTCTATGGCGGCACGTATTGGCCGCCGGAACCGCGTGGCGGGATGCCGGGCTTCCGCGAGATCCTCGTGGCGGTCGCCGACGTCTGGAAGGCCCGCCGTCGCGACGCGGTCCGTCAAGCGAAGGAAATCGCCGAACTGCTTCGCGACCGTCCGCCCGACGACCGCGAGCGAGCCTCGGGCCCCTTAAGTCAACAAGTGTTCGTTGCCGCGGAGAACGCGCTGGGCCGGCTGTTCGATCCGGTCTTTGGCGGGTTCGGACCGGCACCGAAGTTCCCGCGTCCCATCGACGTGCGGCTGCTGCTGCGACGCTGGTTTCGCACCGGCAGGCCGGCACTTCTGACGATGGTCAACACCACGTTGGGGAAGATGGCTGCGGGCGGAATGTACGATCATTTGGGGGGAGGCTTTCATCGCTACAGCGTCGACAACCAGTGGCTCGTCCCGCACTTCGAGAAGATGCTGTACGACAACGCCCTGTTGGCCGAATGCTACGCCGAGGCGTGGCAGGCCACGGGCGAAGCAGAATATGCCCGCGTGGCGCGGCAGACGCTGGACTACGTTCTCCGCGACATGACCGATGCGGCCGGCGGGTTCTACAGCAGTGAGGACGCGGACAGCGAGGGGCACGAAGGGCGATTCTACGTCTGGACGCCGGGCGAAATCCGAAGCCTGCTCGGCCGCGACGCCGCCGAGGGTTTCTGCTATGTCTACGACGTGACCGAGGCCGGCAACTTCGAGCACAAGAATATCCTCTCGCGTTCCAAGTCCATCGACCAGTGCGCCCGTGTCCTCGGACGCGATCCAGACGCATTGGCGGCGGAACTGGCCGAGGGCCGGCAAACGCTCTTCGACGCTCGCCTGAAGCGTGTTCGTCCGGGGCGCGATGATAAGGTCTTGACCAGTTGGAACGGGCTGATGATCGGGGCGCTGGCTCGGGCGGGTGCGGCGCTGGATGAACCCCGGTACGTGACGGCGGCCCTTCGTGCCGTCGCGTTTGCCTTGTCCGCCATGCGGCGCAGCGACGGCCGGCTCTGGCACTGCTGGCGTCGCGGGCAAGTGTCGGTGGATGGGCTGTTGGAAGACTATGCCGCTCTGGCCGATGCCCTGGTAACCCTGTATGAAGCGAGCTTCAACGAACGCTGGATCGACGTGGCGGTCTCGCTGGTCGATCAGATCCTTGCCCGCTTCAGCGACCCTGTCGCTGGCGGCTTCTACACCGCGGACGCGGACCACGGTTCGCTCCTCGTGCGCAAGAAGGACATGGTCGACAGTTCCGTTCCCAGCGGAGGCGGTCTGGCAACGTCGGCCCTGTTGCGCTTGGGCCGGCTTTGCGGGCGGAACGACTATTTGGCTGCGGCCGACGCGGCCTTTCAGAACGTTCAAGCGCTCTTGGAGCGAATGCCGCTGGGCGTCGGCCAGATGCTTGTGAACGCCGATTTCGCGATCGGCCCAACGCCGGAGATCGTGATTACGGGTTCGGGCGATGGGACCGCAGACGCGAAGCTGCTCGGCGCCGTGCATCGGCTCTATCTCCCCAGCCGAGTCACAGCGTTTCGTAGCCCCGCAGTACCTTCGGCACCACGTTCGCCGCTTATCGATGGACTCTTCGAGGGGCGGGGAGGCTGCACCGGCGAGGCAACGCTCTACGTCTGCGAGAATCATGCATGCCAACCGCCCGTCTGCGGTCAATCCGCGGTCTTGTCTGCGCTCTTCTCACTGGGCCGCGCCGCTTGTGCTGAGGCGAGCAAGGGCGCGTGAGCCACAAGGGACGACGAAGCGGTGGAGACTAGTGGTCTGTCCTTTTCGACTTTACCAGTTGGGTGCCACTGCTGGCTTGCCC
>CAZFKF010000379.1:0-5573 GCA_964518805.1 uncultured Planctomycetaceae bacterium
TGGTTGAGGTTGAAGAGCTGGCGGTCGCTGCGCGCGTTGCCCATCTCGATGATCCGCTTGCTGCGGTTGTAATGGACGTTGGAGAGGCTCCGCGTGGGGATCTTGAGCGTCGGATCGGTCCCGCCCGACGCCGATTTGACGATCGAGTTCGCCAAGCCCACGAGCTGCTCGTGGGTGTTCCGGTCGCGATCGTTCAGCGGGCGATTCGACGACGGCTGCTCAGAGGACTTGGACGCGGATTTCTTGGCCATGGTGTCTTCTGTTTGGAATGAGGTTTCTCGGAACGTGGCAGGCACGGTGGCGACGCGGCCGTAGGGCGGCGTTTCCGGTTCTTGCCAATTATTGGGCTTCTGGGCCGGCGTCGCTCGGCGCGGCCTCGTCGTCCTGGACGATCAGGACGCCGCCGCCGTATTCGTCCGGGCCCGGTTCGACGCGCCGGCCGCGGTCGTCGAGTTGCATGTCGGCGTCGATCGTCTTGCGCTTTGCCACCTTGAGCAAGCGTTCATACAGCGCGTCGCGATCCGCATGGTTGATATGGCTCACCGCGGTGGCCACCTCGCCGAGATAGCGGAGGAACAGGCTTCGCCGTTCGCCCTCGTGCTTCACGCGAACGCGGCGTCTGAGGAACATGCCCAGTTTGCGCCCCACGGCCTGGAAAGCCAGGCGGAGTTCCTTCTGGATTTCCGGATAGCCGGCGATGGCCTCTTTCGACTCGCTGGTGAACGGCACCCACACGCTGGCCATGTGGACCATGATCGTCACCGGTCCGCTGGGCAAACCGCCGCGAGACTGCGACAGGCCGTAAGACCGCCAATTCGTCGACGTGATGGTCTGCGAGATCGCGCACGCCCCGGCCTGGAACAGCAGGGGCACGCGGTTGGCGTAGCGCATCACGGTCATGGTCTGGCCGTCCGTCAGGTTGACGGATTGCATGGCCTCGTGCAGCTTGCTGATCTCGGCGTCCTTGAGTTTCGAGGGGGCCATGCGGCGGCGCAACCCCGCCTCGTGGATGATCTTGTCGGCCGCCTGCTGGCCAACTCCGTCGAACGAACTGGTGAGGAACAGGCGGAGCGTTCGGGCATCGGTCTGGCCGATCATCTCCACGAGCGATTCCCGCGTGACGCGGTGCGTGGCAGGTCCGCCGCCGTAGGCCAGGCCGACCTCAATCTGAAACGGATTGCCGCGATAGACCGACGGCGGACGCGTGGCCGCGGCGTAGAATTCGCCCGGCACCAGATGGTGCAGCCCCCGAAGGAGCAAGTCTTCGCCGATCGGGCAGATGCAGTCGGTGGCCGGGGCGGGGATCTTCGTGGCTTGAATGGCCTTATACAGTTCGTCGGCCTCGTGGCGGCCGATCTTCCGCGGACTGGAGCGGAGGCTCACCTTGGCGGCTTCGCAGATCCGCCGCGCCACGTTGGCGCTGACCCGGGAAAAGGAACTGGTCAGGAACTGCATCATCGTCGTGGCCTTGCTTTCTTTCAGCATGGCCACGAGCCGGCCCAATTCCACGCCATAGGGATGCGGCTTGATCTCCTTGGGTTCCGGCGGCAGCGACTCGCTCACGCGCGTATAGGCGACCTCGCCTTTTCCCTCCGGATCGGTGTAGTGGATCGTGACGTGCGGATTGGCCAGGGCGGTCTGTTCGAGGTACTCGTCGACGCTGCCGCGGCCGCGCTGGTAGCGGGCCTCCAACTCGATGGTGACCAGCGTCCCGTGGTCCACGTCGGCCCATTGGATGCCGAGCTTCTCAATCGCCTGAAGCCCCCGGTCTCCCGCAGGAATCTCTTCCCCCTCTCCCCGGCCGTTGAGGATCTCGGGCTCATTGCGCTTGGTGTCGATCTGAATCGCGTAGTAGTGGCCCG
Organism: uncultured Planctomycetaceae bacterium; assembly: GCA_964518805.1. Classification (GTDB taxonomy): domain Bacteria; phylum Planctomycetota; class Planctomycetia; order Pirellulales; family Thermoguttaceae; genus CALFBP01. The sequence goes on from CAZFKF010000379.1 coordinate 1,863, forward strand.
GCTTGGTGCGCGAAATCTTGGAAAGGATCTTCACCGGCTTGCCCGTGGTCAGCAGGCCGTACATGCCGGCCGCGCTGATGCCGATCCCCTGCTGCCCGCGGCTCATGCGCAGCCGGTGGAATTTCGAGCCGTAGAGCAGTTTCCCGAAGATGAGCGGGATCTGCTTCTTGAGGATGCCGGGCCCATTGTCCTGGACGTCGACCTGATAGCGGTTCTCTCCGGTGGGGCGGAGCCGGATCCACAACTCGGGCAAGATGCCCGCCTCTTCACAGGCATCCAGGGCATTGTCGACCGCCTCTTTGACCGTGGTCAGCAGGGCTTTGCGCGGGTTGTCGAACCCCAGCAGGTGGCGGTTCTTGGCGAAGAACTCGCTGACGGAGATGTCGCGCTGGCTGGCGGCCATCGATTGCGCGGTGGCCCGGCGGCGCGACTTCTCGAACCGCGCCGGCCGTCCGTTGTCCGCAGACTCACCAATGCCGTGCGAATCGCCGTTCTGGTGCGCGTGGTGTTCTTCTCCATTGCCCTCCGAAGAGGCCTCGTGGTCCATGGCCGGACGAAACCGGCCTGCTGCTGCCTTTTCCAAGCGTGAGACTCCCTGATGCTCGCCGGGCCGCGTGGCCCACCACTCGCAACGCATCTCCGATCGTTGCGAGACCCGTCAACGCGGGTCCTTCCCCCCAAGTGCACCGCGCACCCCCTTGGGACTTTTCGGATTATATCAGGGATAGCGGGTGGGTCGAAGCCTGATCGGATGGTCTTTTCAGCGTGTTGGGTGCGTCTGGAACGTCCGCTTCATAAAGACTCACCCCTAACACCGGCACCTGCCGACGAATGTCAGGGAGAGCACCCCTTCCGGAATTCAACAATTAAGGAGTGGCCTCATGCTTGGCAGAGTACTGCGGCTGGGCGTCTTTGCGGCTGCAACACTGGCCGCTTGCGATTTGGCGTCGAAGTCGATGACCCAGGGCTGGGCTGGAGAGGCTGCCGTGGCCCCTTCGCCGGCCAACCCTGGAAAGACTGTGCCGGCTCCACTCCCGGAGGGTGCGGTGCCCGCTGCCCCGGCGCCGTACAACTATTACGTGCATCCGGGCGAGGCCGGGCAAATCGGCGCGCAACTGTACGTCTCGCCGCGGCCCACCCCGCCGCTGGTCGGTCATACGTACATCACATACCCGCCCCTGATGCCCCACGAGTTCCTCTATCAGCACCACCGGGTCTACCAGACCTACAACCCCGGCAGCGGATGGACGCGGACTCGCGTATGGTGGCATTGACCCCCAAGACGACCTGTAAGGACTCTGAATCATGAAGACGCTTATTCTGCCCAGCATCCTGGCGCTGGCCGTGGCAGCGGTCGGGCTGAGCCAGGCGGCTTCGGCCGGCGTGCTGGGAGGCCGCAACAACAAGTCCCCGGCGCCGACGTGGCATGGCTCCTACTATGAGGGTGGTTGGGGCATGCCGTTGGCCCTGGTCGTGCCTCCCAACGCAGAAAAGCAGGTCCATTATGGTTGGGGCGTGGGCGCAACGCGCACCACGCCGATCGAATACCAGTATCAACCCGGCTATCCGATGCCCGGCTATTACGACCGGTCGGGCTTCCTGCCGGTTCCGCATTGGCCCAGCAGCACCGACCAACTGGGAGTGTATTACATCCGCGGGCCCTGGTAGAGCATCAACTCCGCGAGGTGCCCAGAATATCGTTCCTTCCGTCCCTTTCTCAACCAGGGCAGTTTGGGAACTCCGTTCCCAAGCCGCCCTGATTTTGTTGAGCTGCGGATGTTGCGTCGAGTGCGTAAGCCGATCGTGGCTGCGAACGCCTGAGTCAAGTCGCGTCCCCCAAAAGGACATGCGGGTGTAGTGCCGCAAAAACCCGAAGGACCATAACACTTTGGCCGTCTGAAGTTGCACAAGAATGCGAAGGGAAAAGCGTGGGAAAAAGGGAAAGGGAGGGATGGGGTTACATTCGGTTTGCGTCAAGCGCAAGCTCTCTTTCTTCTCCCATTTCCCGAACCTTCCCATTTCTCCTTTTCTTCCGGTCGCTTCATTCCGCTGAACAGTCACGAAGAATCGCATTTTGATTCCCGCCACCACGCGAGGCACCGGCCGCCGCGAATCTACTGGACGGGGGCCATTTGCTGGGTGGCGGTTGCCCAGGTCAAATCGCTCCCTTGCCATCCAACGCTAGTGGCCGCAGAATGTGCGGGACGGAAGACTGCACCGAAAAACTGCTGGAGAGTGGACTCGTGAACGTCATCCAAGAATCGATCCAACGGCGACCTAGCCACACGAAGATCGTGGCGACGATCGGGCCCGCGTGTGAGGGAGTGGACAGACTCGCGGACCTGATTGGGGCCGGAGTGGACGTGTTCCGCATCAATACGGCCCACGGTTCAAGGCAGGAGCACGAGCAGCGTCTAGCCGACGTGCGCGAGGCGAGCCGCAAGGCGGGGGCGCCGGTGGCCGTGCTGGTCGATCTGGCCGGACCGAAGATCCGGCTGGGGGAACTGCCCGGAGGGGCTGTGCAGTTGCTCGCCGGCCAGCGCGTGCGGTTTGTGACGGGCAGCGCGGCATCCTCGCCTGACGAACTGGTGACGACCTATGCTCCGCTGGTGAGCGAATTGCGGCCGGGCGATCGCGTTGTCCTGGCCGACGGCATGGTCGCCCTGGTGGTGGAACAAGTCGACGCCGTCTCGGCCACGTGTCGCATCGTGCAAAGCGGGTCGGTTCGCAGCCGCCAGGGGGTGAACCTGCCCGGCGTGAAACTCAGCGTGCCGTCGATGAACGACCAGGATCGCGACAACGCTGCCTGGGCTGCCGCGGCCGGCGTGGATTTCGTCGGGCTGAGTTTCGTTCGTACAGCATCCGACGTGATGGAACTCAAAGCCATCCTGGGACATCACGGGGCCGAGACCCAGGTCGTCGCCAAGATCGAAAAGCCCGAGGCCGTGGAAAACCTCGACGCGATTCTGGCCGCGGCCGACGCAATCATGGTTGCCCGCGGCGACTTGGGAGTGGAAATCGACATCGCTGACGTACCCATGGTGCAAAAGCGGATCATTCGGGCCTGTCGCGCCGCGCACAAGCCGGTGATCGTGGCCACGCAAATGCTCGACAGCATGCAGCACTCGCGTCTCCCCACCCGGGCCGAAGCCACGGACGTGGCCAATGCCATCCTCGACGGGACCGACGCCTGTATGCTCTCGGGCGAGACGGCTATCGGCGAATACCCGCGCGAGGCCGTGGAGACGATGCACCGCATTGCCCTGGCCACGGAACGCGTTACGGCCGACTGCCTTTGCGCCTCGGAACCCAATTTGTCGGGAGAGGCAATCAACCCCATCACCGAGGCTACGACGTTCGCCGCAGGACGCATCGCAGGGCAACTCGGGGCCAAACTGATTGCGGTGGCCAGCGCCAGTGGGCGTTCGGCCCTGAGCGTATCGCAGTGCCGCCACTGCGTGCCAGTGATCGGCGTGAGCCCGAGCGAGGCAACCCTGCGGCGGATGTGTCTGTACTGGGGCGTCATCCCGATCCGCGACGTCCCGGCCGACACGCCGTCGCGACTCCTCGATTGGATGATCGAGCGCGGCCGCGGCAAGGGGTTCCTCGAGCCGGGCGACCGAATCGTGCTGATCACCGGAACCGGCGCCGCGCCGAGCCGGCACAATGCGATCGTCGTCCACGAGGTCGCCGGCTGAGCGGCCGTCACCT